>CAZDNQ010000036.1:0-17079 GCA_964506605.1 uncultured Victivallis sp.
CTACGTCTGCGGCGGCGGAAGGCAGGGCACTATCTACGGAATCTACTCGCTTCTCGAGGATGTGCTCGGATGCCGCTGGTGGGCGCATGACGCTGAATTCGTCCCCTCTAAAAAGGAAATTAAAACGGGGAAGCTTGATATCAGGAGCAATTCTCCGTTCATCATGCACGACCTCTACAACCTCGAGGCTCAGACCAGGAAGAACAACATGCTCTGGAAGACCCGCAGCCTCAGCACGTTCCAGCCGACAGGCAACCATACGTTCCATGCCCTGCTGTCGTCGTACGCAGAGAAAAAGCCTGAATACTGGCCTTATGCCGAAACAAAAGACAAGAGTACCGGGGAACTGACATTCCAGGGAAAGAATGTCGCCAAGGACAGGGGTGACTTCAACAGCCGCGTCATACATTTCAATTATCTTGCGCCGGGCATGGCGGAAGATCTGGCCGAGGCTTTTGAGAAGGAGATCCTCAAGCGCAATGGAGACCTGGAGGATTTCCTGTATTTCGCCGGACAGGGCGACTGGTATGGAGGACTCGATCAGTCCCCTGAGAGCAAGGCCGTCTATGAAGCTGAGGCCTGGACCGATCCCGACGGCGTAAAGCATAGCGCCCTCAGCGCGCCGCTCCTGCAGCTCCTGAACAAGGTGGGCGGAATCCTCGCGAAGAAATATCCGGGCGTCAAGGTCGGGACATTTGCATATATGAGCACGGACTGTCCTCCTGGAATCACGAAACCTGCGGACAATGTCTACATCTGGCTTCCACGTCTCCGCTACGGAATCACTCTTTCCATCGAAGAAGCCGCCGGGAATGTGAAGGTTGATGCATCCTCTGCGAACATCGAGGAGGGCGAGAGGGCGGCGACGACCGAGGCCGAGGCTGAGGCCGCCGAAGCCGTCAAGGCGGCAGCGGAGAAAAAGGATCCGGCAAAGGCAGCCGCCGCGGCCGCGCGCATGGCGGAGATTTTGGAGAAGAAGGAGACTGCTGAACGCGCAAGGTTTGAAAAAGCTGTTGCAAGGAGCCGTCAAATCAAGCAGAGCATTGAACGCTGGAACGAGATCGCTCCGGGCCGGCTGCTGATCTGGGACTACGGGATAAACTATGCCAACTATCTGCTGCCGACGCCGAACCTGCGGGCTATGGCGCAGAATATAAAGTACTACCATCGCATCGGCATACGAGGCGTGATGATCCAGGGCAACTATACCTCGTTCGGCGGAGATCTCTGCCTCCTCAAGAATTATGTGTGGCGCAAGCTGCTGTGGAATCCGGATCTCGATACGGAGGCGCTTGCCAGGGAGTTCTGCGAAGGCTATTACGGACCTGCCGCCGCAGATATCCTCAGATATGTGGACATCCTGGAGAATTCCCCGCGCACCCCGAAAAAGATCATCGCCGATGAATTCAACGCGGCCGCTCCCTATCTTACGCCTGCCGTTGTTTCGGAAATGAAGGAGGCCCTTGGAAAGGCCGCATCCAAAGTCCAGGGAGAAGAGAACAGGGAATATCTGGCCCGCGTCAATGAAGCGGCCGCATCGCTGGAAGCCCGCGAACTCTGGTCGCAGGGCCAATTGATCGAGAAGGACGGACGCCTCATACGCGGCGACATAGACAGGGGAAATGGCGGGGCTGACACATCTGAAAGAGCCGCAGTACTTGCCAGGTCGACACGCGGAAGCGGTGTGACTGAAATGTCGGGCCCGGTGATCCAGACACGCCGCATGCTGTCATGGAACGGAGGCCCGCTGTATGTGATTAAAGGAGGCGGACTGACTGCGAAAATCGCACCAAGGCAGGGGACCGAACATCTATGGCAGCTTATGGCGGGAGACAGGATTGCCCTTGAGAAATCCTGTGTTTTTCCAGGCAGCGACCTGTTTGAAGCTGTCGGTACGCCTTCAGGAAGCGAGATCAAGGTCAAGGGGGAGACAGGTTACGGATCATGGGATCTTGTTCCGGATCATATCCAGAACGAGACGATTGCATGCGGCTCGGACGGAGTATTGCACTGGAGTTCAACCCTCCTGCGCACAAACAAGATCGACGGCGAAAGCGTCGCCCCGCGTGTCGAATCGCAGTACGTGGTGTCCGACCCGAAGAAGATCCGTGTCGAGTACAATGACGGAAAAGAATGGAAGCCTCTTGAAATCGCGGAATTTACGCGCAGGGGGAGGCCGCTGAGGGACGCGGAGCTGAAAGGCGCTGCGCCCGAACCGTACATCGTTGAAATGGCGCCGGTGCAGAAGTTCCAGCTGCGAGTTTCGCGCGATGATACAAAGGTGCAGGTTCTTGACACTGTCGTTTCACCAAAGGTTGTCGCCGTCTGCGCCGTCTGGGTTCCAAAGCTGAAGGCCGTAAAGACCTATGTGTGGTGCGAGAAGGTCGGCGGATTCGAGGTCGGAAAGGAAGCGCCTCTCTTTGTGCGGGAAATCTCGACGGAAGTTATTCAATAGAAAGCATGAGGTCGGAACATTGGATCTTCCACAGGATGTGTTGGGGAAGATATATAATTTGAACGCAGAAAAACTGATCAATCAGGATGGAGTATGAATATGAACAAGGTGAAATTCGGGATCGTCGGCACGGGTGCGATAGCAAAAGTACATATGGATGCCATCAGGCAGACGGATAATGCTGAACTGTATATAGTCTATGACAAGATAACTGAGCGCGCTGCGGAATTCGCAAAAAGGAATGGATGCCGGCACGCATTGACATTTGAGGATCTTCTGGCTTCTGATGTGCAGGCGCTCACGATCGCCACTCCGAGCGGACTTCATGCGGAAGTCGCAATTCCGGCCGCCAGGGCAGGGAAGCACATCCTCTGCGAGAAACCGCTTGAGGTGACTGTCAGCAAGACTAACGATCTGGTAAGGACCTGCGAGAGCAGCAATGTACGTCTTTCCGCCGTCTTCCAGTCGAGATACGCCAGGTCTGTGCAGGTCATAAAGCAGGCAGTAGATGCCGGTCGTTTCGGAGAACCGGTACTTGCAACTGCGAGCGTGAGATGGTTCCGGAACAAGGAATATTATTCGAATGCCGGATGGAGGGGGACATGGTCTCTTGACGGAGGAGGCGCGCTGATGAACCAGGGCATCCATACTGTCGATCTCCTGCTCTATTTCAACGGGGATGTCTCCGAAGTCACCGGCCGTACGGCCAGGCTCCTGCACAAATCCATTGAAGTGGAGGATACCGTAGTCGCGATGCTGAAGTTCAAGAACGACTCACTCGGCACGGTAGAGGCCAGCACCGCGTGCGCACCGGGCTTCCCGCGCCGCGTCGAACTTTCCGGGACGAAAGGCTCCGTGATAATGGAGGACGACCGCATCACCCGCTGGACTTTCAGCGAGGAGAAGCCGGAGGACGAGGAAATAAGGCGCGTCTGCGGTGCTGGTGAGGGCATGCACGGAGGTTCCGGGGATCCGAACGCCATATCATGCGAAGGGCACAGACGCCAGATATCCGAACTCGCCGAGGCGATCATGAACGGACATGGACTTACCACTCCTGGAGCCGAAGGGAAGCGCGCCGTGGAGCTGATCTGCGCGGTCTATGAATCCGCCCGGACCGGTACGACCATAAAGTTCCTGTAGGATTAGATTCCGTGCTCAATGGAATTTGAACCTGTTCCGTGTCTTTCCGCTAGCTTTGCTTTTTCCGTTTCTGGAGATCTCCTCCCTGACAGGAAAAAGGCCTGAAGCCGCAGCAGATGCCTTGATACACCTGAGATTCCAGTTTATCTTAGCCGCATTATGAAATCAAAAAACCTATCATCATTTATCGACATTGGCAGCTATCCGCAGTACAGCCTGATGGCCGATGGCGGATGGTCGGAGAAGATCATCGGGGGAGTCGGCTGCAACTTCTTCCTTGGACGCAAGGGGAACCTCCCTCCTTTCAGCGACAGGAAAAAATGGAAGAGCATCGATGCATTCATCCGCGACCTCAACATGGGAATGCTCAGGGTCGGATTCCTGCCTGCCGGGTCGGGAGACATATGCGGCGATAAATTAGCCCTGTCACCATGGAACGACAATACATGGAAATACGATCTCAGGAACGACTTCTTCAAGATACTGAAACATCTCGACGGTCTTGCGGACGAACTGGAATTCCCGATCATGCTGGATCCCTGGTGGGTTCCGCGAAGCATGCAGGTCAAAGGCGTCAAAGGTCCCGGCGCCCCGGCCGATATCAAGGCTTATGCCAGAGAATTCGTCCTTCCCCTTGTCAAGCACGCCATAGCTGATCTTGGCTGCAGGAACATGGCTATCTCGGACTTCTCAATGAGCCGATATGGAATCAGGACGACCGCAATCCTTCCAATTTCGAGGTGAAAAAGGGAGACGACCAGCTGAAAGTGCTTACCGAAATGTATGCGGAAGTCCGCAGTATCCTTGATGGCTCCGGATTCGGAAAGATCAAGATAGTCGGTCCTTCGGCCCTTTGCGCATACCAGTTCCCGATGGCGGATTTCCTGGCTAGCGGTTCAGATCCGACACCGTATCTTGGAGCCCTCGACCACCATTACTACATGTACCATCTGGACAACATCCAGTCTCCCGGCGGAGATTTTTTCAGTACGCATGAAATGGTCGGCGGAAGCGTCAGGCGCTGGTGTGATTTCGCAAGGAGGAAGAAACTGCCGTTCTTCATCACGGAGATGGGAAGCTTCGCTTATGGACGCCTGTACTGGGGTGAAAGGGACATGGAAGGTCCGGCAAGCCACACCTGCGCGGTATCGGACGCCCAGTTCATAGTAAGATCTCTCCAGAGAGGGGTGCAGGCGTTCCTCAGGTGGGCGTTCAGCGTCCCGGCTCACTATGACGGCAGATGGAGCCTTGTGGAATGGGATGCTGACGGAGTCCGCTCGTCTCCGAACACGTATCCGATGTATCGGGAACTGATGGCCGCCATACGCCCCGGATGCCAGGTCATGAACGTGAAGGTCGGCTATGCCTCAGGGACAAGGTGCCCTGTGTTCGCTGTCGCCACAAGATACGGTAAGGAACTCAACCTCATAATCGTGAACGACGAACCAGGCTTGAACCATGATGTGATAGTTGGACACGGCCCATGGTCGGGAAAGACGTTCCAAAGGATCGTGGTCGACGAGACACGGAAAGGCGTACACCTGGATCCGGTGAAGTTCCCTGCGGATCCGAATAAGGGAACCGAGTTCATGCTTACTCCATACAGCCTGACCGTCCTTACGAACAGGAAGAAGTAATTCCGGGAATGCGTAAGCTCTGAAGTGTATGGAACGGTGTCAAACCACTCACTATCAACTATTGATTTGAATGATCCGTCAGTAAAACTGCCAGCTGAATCCGCTCCTCTTTCCCGAACACCATCCTCCTCCATGGATGAAGAGCACTCCCGGACGGAGGCCTTCCCCTTTTTCAGCACGTAACACATCCATTCCTGTCTGTGGATTCGAATTCCATTTTTCGTCACAGACAGGAATGTCTGTGCTACCTCATTCTCGAGAAGGCTCTAAATATGGACTATTGCCTGCCAGAACTTTACTCTATGAACTGCAGTTCTGCAAAATCGACCAGATTGTCGCTGGCGAGAGAGCCGATGGTGTTCATCCGCTGGTATTCGCGCACGCTCCCCTCCTGCTTTGGCTTGGTGCTCCTGAGACCGTTGTCGGCAACACGGTGGCGGGTGAAGTTGCCCAGCCAGCGCGTGTTGGTCCCTGAACCCGGCTTGTTCGCATCGGCAAAAGCGGAGTAAGGCAGGAAAACTTCTGCGCTCCAGAAATCCTTTCCGACAAATGTCTTCAGCTTCATCCCCTTGCACTCCCAGGTCGGATCCTTGAGATATGAGTCCCAGTAATCGCCTTTGGAATTGATTATGAACAGATAATAGATGCCCTCTCTCTTTCCTGTGGGATCAAGAAGGATCTCGAAATTGTCGTCCCACCAGACTGTTCCATTATCATGTCCGCCGTTTACGGTTTCAAGAAGATCCGGTGTCGGCTCTGTCATACGGAATCCAAAAGTGACACCGGAATTCGTCCAGACGGCGCGCAGTTCGGTCGGATATTTCGCCGGTTCGCCCATCTGCTTCCCGCTTGAAATCACAAAGTTTACCGGAGTGGCGCGCTGCCATACGGAATCATCCAGCTTACCGTCCATCACCGGGTCCTCCCCGACCTTCTGCATCGCCAGAGGCTTTAGACCTTTGCCGTTGAATATTTCAGCTTCATTGAAAAAAGCAAGAAGAGGTTTCTCATAATACTCAAGACGCTCGGTCACAATTGCATTTCCCGCCGACTCCTTTTTGGCCTTTGCCATCAGTTCCTTCATGCGGTCGCGGGTTTTTTCGGGGAAGCTCACCTCGTAGATCCCCTTGGGCGAAAAACGTCCACCGGGCCAGCGGCTCTTCTCCCAGCCGTCTATCTGCAGGCCAATGAGTTCGCGCATAGTGGCCGCGGCAGGTCCGAACATTCTTGCCGCAAACGAGTCGACTGCGGCGTCGGCATCATAGTCCGGATTCCAGAGCGTACGCTGCCAGCAGTGCAGTGAGATGTTCTGGCGAGGCCATTCGTTGAAGTCGCCGTTCAGGAAACTGCCGACGGTCTTGTCGAGGTTGCGCTTGTAGAATTCCTTCGGCACATGGACATAATGATAAGCCGCCTTTGTCTTGTGCGCCGGCCAGGCGGTGTAGTGCCAGTTCTGTATCTTGCGGCCGGAGATCTCGATCCATTTGTCGATGTTCTTCTGTTCTGAATCCGCGATCGCCGGTTCCTTGTAGCAGGCGAATCCGGGCATGCCGCAGAGCTGTATCTCGACGTTCCCCGGGAACTTGAATCCATCCGGGGCGGTAGTGTAGTTCAGATACGGAAGGAACAGGACGGTGAAATTCTCTTTTGGCCACCGCTTGAGGACTTCCCTCGCCAGCTTGTCGACAAATGTCGCCATGACCTTTGAGGCGCCTCCATATTCCCCTCCGTTGTCATTCCACAGCTTCCGGCAGTCGGCGCAGTAGCATGAAAGTTCGATATCAGCAGGTGAAACCGTGATAGTGCGCTTCGGCGTGATCGGGGCATATGCTGGAAGCAGGTCTGGCTTTGGGGCAGTTTCACCTTTCGCGAGCTTCACACCTTTCATTTTCTCCTTGTGGGCGGCAGTCCTCTTTTCGTTCTCAAGGAAGTTGGATATCCCTTCAAGATAGGTCTCCAGGGTTTTCGGATTGCTGTAGCAGATGACGCCGGTCTGTCGTTCCCCTTCCTTGCTGAGCTGGAAGACTTCCGGACGGTTCTTGACAAGATACTCCTCCTTCTGCCAGATTGGCTGGTGCACCTTGAGTTCGTTCGGCCATGAATTTCCGTGCCGGTTCCATTTCTGGATGGCGTTCAGATTTATGCCTTTTCCCTGCCATGTGTTGGAAACAGGCGGATAAATGGTGCGCATCTGGAAGCGGGGATGATCCTCGAGCCAGACTGCCGGCATCTGAAGTTCAGGATTTGAGGGCACGTCCCGGCCGAATTCCGGTCCATCAGGGACCGCCTGCGGGAAATACCAGCGCACATTGAGGAAGCGCTCCACGAATTCGTAGACACCCCATTCCATGCCGTTTGCCAGCGGTCCGTCAAACCTGCCGACGATGTATATGCGGTCCGGGGCGGTCTTGATCTCAAATCCTTCAGGGGGCATTTTTTCAGGATCCATGCCAAGGGCAAGCGCCTCCGGACAATTTCCGATGACTATCGCCTTTCCGGAGACTGGAAGGGTTTCTGCAATCTCGGCAGGGGCGTCTTTTTTCATCTTATACATGTCCCGGCGTTCCAATTCCGCGCCGGTCGATTCCTTGAACAGTTTCTGCAGGAACACTGCAGCCTGCTTCGCCCTTGGATCCATGATGTCAATACAGTAATCGCTTTTTCCGGCATTCACCATCGCGAGCGGAGCATGGGAAGGAGTCTCCTTGAAAGTGGCAGGATTCAGATCCTTCGCCTTCCAGTAGGGAATTTCATCCGCTGACAATCCTTCTATTCCAGACAGTGCAAATACAAGAAGAAAGCAGCCTTTTAAAAATATTCTGCGGATATCCATAACGTGTGCCTCCAAAATATTGTTTAGAGATAATCATAATAGAAAAGAATACATATGTCAAGCTGAATAGTCAATAAAATGAACAATAAAGTTCATAAATTGACTTGATTGTTTTTATGATGGGTATATACTTGACTGAAATAAATGGGGATCAGGAACTTATTTCAGGAGATGAATATGGCTGACAACTATCAGGAAGTCCCGCAGGAGGAACAGCAGGTTTCGGCATCCGGACCTTCATATGAGGATATCATGGCTGCCAAGTCGATAAGCTTTGAAGATATCAAGGCGCATCTTACCGGGCCGGTCATATCCGTATGCCTCCATATAATAGGACTTGCGCTTCTGATGACGTTTGTCGTAGCCGCGCCCGAGGCGAGGACGGAGATTGCGGTCGAAATAAAGGAGCTTGAAGTCAAGGACATTGAGAAGCTCCCTGATCCTCCGCCTGAGGAGAAGGTGGAGCAGGTGGACACCACGATAGAAGTCGAGGGCCCTTCGACAAATGCGCCTTCCGAAAGCGTGAACATCGCATCTACCACCACGGATGTGTCGGTCGGGTTTTCCGATTCGCCGGACGTCCCCATGTCAAACGTGCTTTCAATCGCACCGTCGAACTCTCCTCTTGTCCTGCCAGGCGTCATGGCAGGAAGGAGCAGGGGCGGGCGTGTCGCAGCCCTCAAGAAGTTCGGAGGCAGCTCATCGACTGAACGTTCCGTGAGCAAAGGGCTGAACTGGTTGCGCGATCACCAGAACGCAGACGGGTCCTGGGGTGAGAACGGAGGTCATGCGCCCGCCTTGACGGCCCTTGCGACTCTCGCATTCCTTGCGCACGGCGAAACACCGAGTTCGCAGGAATATGGCTCATGCGTCCTGAAAGCAATTAGAAAGCTCATTGAATATGCGGGTACGGCCGATGCGGACGGCATGATAAAGGCGCATGGAAACGGCTACGGGCATGCGATGGTCGCATATGCTCTTTCAGAATCATATGCCCTCACAAAGATACCCATGATCGAAGATGCGATGAACAAGACAGTCGGAAGGGTTGTGACAGGGCAGAATTCCCTTGGCAGCTACAACTACGCCTACAACAACGCTCCAAACAAGGAATCTGACGGCGGACCACGGTCCGACCTTTCCGTCGCGGGATGGAACTACCAGGCATTGAAGGCTGCTTTTGCCGCAGGATGTACATTCAAGGGGCTTGAGACGGCGATTGAAACAGGCAAGTCAATCGGTCTTAAGAAGACAAGCTGTGTTGCAAGCGGGGGATTCTCCTATTCCGGTTCTCCCACCGGCGGGAAGGGCGCGAGCCCGACCATGACCGCCGTCGGAACCCTCTGCCTCCAGCTTTTCGGCGAAGGGAAATCAAAGGAGGCCATGGCCGGTTTGAAGTGGATCGAGACAAACAACAATGGCGCCCTTATGAAATGCGACTGGCAGTCGAATACTGCTACCGGCCGCGGGCTGTACTTATGGTACTACCAGACGCAGGCCCTCTTCCAGGGATATTCAGGAAACGGCGGAAGCTGGGACATATGGAACAAGGAGTTCCAGCGGGCGCTGATGAAGGAGCAGGAGGCGGACGGGCATTGGACTGCCCCGGGCGACAAGTATGGCGACAAGAAGGGGCAGGGCGGTGAAGGGCTCAAGGCCGGCATTGACACATATGTCTATGCGACATCCCTGTGCTGTCTGATGCTAGAGGTCTATTACCGGTATCTGCCTACGTTCAAGGTCACCGTCGGCGCCGGCGAGGGTGCCGCGGCGGAAGGCGGAGCTGCGGCCAAGAAGGATGAGCTCAAGATCGAATAGCTGTGCTAGCCATTGAAAGAACTCAAGAAAAAGGATAATCTGAATCATCATGATCTACGACACGTTGAGAAACAGTTCATTGTATTTTCCGGTGCACCCGGAATTCCGCAAGGTCTTCAAGTTCTTGTCGGCAAGAAATATCTTGAAGCTCCCGTTAGGCAGGCTGGAGATCGGCAGGTCCGGAACTTTTGCGATTGTCCAGGAATATCTCACCAAAAACGAATCAGAAGGGCTTATCGAATGCCATCGCAAATATATAGACGTCCAGTATGTGGCTGACGGCGTCGAAAAGGCCGGGATATCTGCGAAATCCGCATGTCGTGAGACAACGAAATATGACAAGGACAAGGATTTCCAGATGCTTTCCGGCAAAGTTGGTTTCATTCCTCTTGATCCTTCAGTATTCGCTGTCTTCTTCCCGGATGACGGACACATGCCCTGCATCACCGATGGCAGGAGGAAATCAAAGGTCAGGAAGATCGTCTTTAAGATTCCAGTGGAAATATAGATTGCGCATCGAGGAAGCCATATGAAGATCAATTCAAGGGAAAGGGCGCTCGGGCTCATCAGCGGCGAAATAGATTCCGGATATGCCGTCATCAATCCTACGTCCATAGCCACTTCGGAAAGCTCTTCATCTCTTGGATTTTCATTCAACGAAGCCCATCTCAATGCCGACAAGATGTCGGCGCTGGCGGCGTACGGCTTTGAAAAGCTCGGATTTGACAGCGTGATGCCGTATTTCAGCGTGGTGCAGGAGGCCGCCGCCTTCGGATGTGAGATAGACTGGGGCTCCGAAGATACCATGCCTACGCAGATGAGCACGGCATTCACGGAACCGGACGACTTCAAAATGCCGGAGGATTTCCTGGACAGGCCTCCTGTCAGGACCGTTATCGATGCCATAAGGCTTCTGAGGAAAAAGCATCCAGGCGCCCTGGTAATCGGAAAGGTCATGGGTCCGTGGACTCTCTCCTATCATCTTTACGGGATGGAGAACTTCCTGATAGATGCAATTACGGACAGGGAAAGGGCCTTTGGATTCCTAAACGCATTCAAGCAAGTGTCAAGGACTTTTGCCGAGGCGCAGTTCGAGGCCGGCGCAGATGTGATAACCATGGCCGACCATGCAACTGCGGATCTGGTGAGCCCCCTGGTCTACAAGGATCTTCTTCTGCCGATACACCGTGAATTGAACGACATCTTCGGGGAAAGAACCCTCATCCTGCATTGCTGCGGCAGGACGCTTGACAGGATGGCCTTTTTTGAGGAGGCGGGATTCAGGATATTCCATTTTGATTCAAGAAATGACTTGAAGACGGCCATGGGCACTGTGAAAAAAATGAAGCTTACAGGATGTGTAAATAATCCTGAAGTCCTTTTGAACGGTTCCGCGGCAGATGTGGGGAGACAGGTCAATGAGATATTGGAAGCAGGCATTAGAATCGTATCGCCGGAATGCGCAATCCCCCTGCGCGTTAAAAATTCAAACCTGGTGAAAATTGTGAATTCCATCAGGAAAAGCAGCAGAACGTAGTTTAAGGACTGGAAGAGCGGTCGAACACAGATCTCCCCCTAGTGTCCTGCTCTTCCTTTCCTTTTTCCAAGAGCATCTAAAGGGAACCTCTAAAAATTGACATATGGCGCGCAAAAGTAAATTATGGATAAACGGCAAAGAGTGATGGGCAGGAGCAGCCCTGAAACGGGCTGTGACTGTTCTCGCGATGAAGCTGGAATCCATAAGAACTTATTGCCCTTCGGGTTGCGGATCTTTTTGGCTCAAAGAAGAATGTTCCTCAGTCGGCGTATCGCTTTGGATACGCCTCTTTCAGAAATTTTCTTTGCGCTTTCAAAAATCTTCCGCAACTCGCCAAATGTGAATTTTTAGAGGTTCCCTAAATACATATGAATTACGATAATACAGATACAATGCCTCTTCCTGCTATCGGCATGAAACTGAAAAACTTGCCTATAAGCTGTCCATGGTGCGACAGGATATTGCTTTTGACGGAGATTGAAGTCCATGAAGGTATTAGAATTTCCACGATACATCAGATCTGTCCCGAGTGTCTTAAGAAGTTCAATAAAGGGTTCTAACCTGGATTATTCACGCGATGTGAATAATCCACCGCTACGCGGACGTGATCCTGTTGCTCTGCAACGGGAAATGTGGTGACGCCCCGTTTGTCCCGTTTCCAGCCAGTTCTTTCCATTAAATTGTTGTGCTCTGGTTGCGGCTCTCCGCCTTAGTTAGTCCTGTCTATCCCTTCCTTAAGCGCTGAATAAGCCTCCACCAAAAGTTCCTCCACCTTTTCCCAGTCACAGTTCTCCCCTCCTTGATAACGGATATATGCCGCCTGGGCCCGAAGGAATCCAGCCCTGTCAAATCCAGGATGGCTGTAACCGTATAGAAGCTCACATAGGTTTGTAATCCCTCTGCCTACCATTTCAGGACTGTTCCGTTTGGGATTTCTCCTGTCAATCCACCAGGCAAGATCAGCCCTTGCCACCTTTTCCGGATCAAATTTGAGTCCTGAATAAACCCTGATCTTGGCATATGCCTCAATAAGGCTGGGAAGCGCTACGTCATAATGCCCGTCTTTGGCGCCCTTGAATTTCATTGCGGATTCAGCCAGAAGTCTGGCTATTTCTCCGGCCTCATATCTGGAAATCCCGAACTGGTAACTCAGAAACTGCACCAGGTTCCAGGCAAGTTTCGTCTTATCCTTGCTGTAGTAGGCCTTCCACATTTCCGTTTCCCTTGCGGCAATATATCTTGCATCATATGTCGCCTTGTTCCAGAACAGGCCGTAGCAGGCAAAGGCAATCGCAGAAAGTCCGGCAGCAACAAGAATGCAGACAAGGTATTTATGTTTCTTTAGATATGAGTTCTTTTTCATGCTGTCTCCACCATGACAATCTTTCACTTCTTCATCTACATTCATAGTATTCTCTAAAATGGAATTCTGTTAGCGTCGTCAACGGAGCCGTCGGCATACAGGGCGTTGAACGAACTCTGCATCCCCGCCTTTCCATGATACGGTCCCGCATCTATCATGATCGCAAAGTCCTCCGGCGGCACCATTCCTCCGAACGGGGCGGTATCATATTGCCTGCTGCCGGCCCTCTCATTTCCGGGAAGCTCGATCTGCGTCCAGTTCCACACGTAGCTGCTTCCCTCGTCAGCATAAAGACCCTCGTCCTCGTCGGGACATTGGAATATCTGGGCATTCTTTTCCATATCAAGCGCGGTTGACAGAAGGGTGCGGGAGGGATTCGCAAGCTTCTGGGATGTGCAGTTGAACGGGTAGAAACCACCGTTGCCCGACTCGTAGACCTGGATTGCAAGCCCTATCTGCTTCAGGTTTGATACGCAGTTTATCCTTTTCCCTGACTTCTTCGCCCGTGAAAGGGCTGGCAGCACCAGAGTCATCAGGATTCCGAGAATGGCTATGACAACCAAAAGTTCGATAAGCGTAAACCTGGATATCACGGTCTTGGCTTCTTTCCTGCACATGTCCGACCTTGTCATTTTACACTTTTCTTCCTGGACTGTTCCTTCACTATTTCATACATCGCCTGCGTCAGGGGGGCGGATTCAGACTTTTGTCGTCCGCTCAGGCCGAGCAGGAAGAACCTGGACGCCCCGCGCAGGGCTCCGGCGCCTCCGACACTGTTGTAGAAGTCCCCGAGCTTCTCAGGCTCCGCGAGCGCCTTCCTCCTCAGTTCCTCCGCCGACTCCCTTATCACCTTTTCCCTGGTCGCTGAAGGCAGAAGGAAAAGCAGCCTGAACGACTTGTCGAGTTCCCTATAGGTCGCCTCGCATATCTGCTTTTCAGTCGCTGCAGGATCTTGCAGCAGTTTCTTCTTTTCAATGTCGGGCATGTCCCTGAATGAGACGTCAATCTCATTAAGGAGCTGTTCAGGATCAATGTGCTGCGGGTTCGATATCGCATTGCGGATGGCTTCGGCCTTCCTCATTTTGGAGTTTATCCAGGAGAACGACAGGAAGATCGCAAAAGCCGCTACCACGCAAATCATTAGGACAATCACTTTTTTTCTTTTTATCTGCATCTCCCTGCCTCATTTGGATCCAATAGTGTCAATTTTCCGGATTATTATCAATATGAGCCAGTCCTTATCCGTTGGCTGGTGCCGGGGCTTCGTCATTTTCCGGACTTGCCAGCTTCACGTCTATCTGGCATGAATATCCCCTTTCGATCCGGCATATCAGCCATAAAGCCCCGATCAGCAGGAGATTCGTGATAACCCTTGCAATTCCGAATGCAAGGGTTCCTCCCTGCATGTCCATGCCAAGAGTCACGACAACTTCGGCTATCCATATTCCGAAGAGAAGGAAATATTTGCTTGTCACCAGCATCAGCATTCCGTGATGAGGAATACCGTTTGCCAGAGGCAGGCCGGCCTTTGCCGCAGACATATCCTTCCTTATTGAATTCTTCAGAAGAGCCCAGGCCACCCAGCAAATGATGGACAGCGGCAGGACCAATAGACAGTACCATTTGAAGGCAAAGAAACGGCCGTTGGAATACATCCACCAGAGCATTGGAGCTATGCAGATTGTCGACAGGGCCATAATTCCGTCCAGGAACAGGAAGCTGATATTAAGCCAGCGGGTCTGCGGACCGACCGTTGGAGTAATCTGGATCTCCTCAAATCCCGACGGATTCCAGGGAGCCGGAGGATGGAAGTGCCTGTCTCCTCCCATGCGATGCCATTCCAGATACACGAGGATTATGAACAGCGCGCTGATCGCGCTGAAGATCGAACTCCATATGAACATGTAGCGGTACGCGAAATCAGGATCGGTGCAGAAGTGTTTCATCAGGTCTATGAACAATCCCGCAAGAACCCCGGCCACGGCAGTACATGTGGCCCTCAGCATTGACTGGGCCGAGCAGAACTGTCCGAACCTTGACTGCGGGAAGATCCTCATTTCGCAGGGAAGGACAGCGGTTCCGACCAAGGCGGCAAGCAATGCTCCTGCCAAGTTTCCGCCAAGCCCTATCCAGAAGTAATAATTTCCAGGCAATGTCACAAAAAGCCAGACTCCGTTGACGATGTAGCCGATCACGCCGAAGACTGCTGAATATGTGATCAGGCGCAGGGGATGCCAGCGGTCGACAAAGGTTGCCATGAGTATAATTGCCGCCATGGTGACGATGGAGCTGATTGCAGTCATTTTGCCAATCTGATCGAGAGAGAGCCCCATTTCCCGGTTGAAAAAAATCATGAAGACGGCGATACTCGTGCCAGCTGCACCAAAAGCCGTCGACAGGAACTTGAACCAGTAGAAGCGATGTGCGAACGACTCCTTGAAGAATGTCCTGAACCCGCCCCATCCCTTGTTGTCCCTGTCGGCCTCCCCTTCTACCGGGGGATATTCGCCTTCTTTGACAAAAAGGCATACCATTCCGAAGCCAAACAGGTACAGGAGGGCGGAACCAGTGAATATCTCCCGCATGTGCGTATCCGCGTACTTGAAGACAAACCAGTTGTAGATCGCGCCCGCTCCAATGCCGACAAAACGGAACGCCCCCATGAACCGGCCCAGAAACTGCGCAGGCACCACATCATTGAAAAGATACCAGAAGACAGAGTTGATGAACATGTCGAAGAACTTGAAAGCGATGAGAAATATTGAGATGAGAATTATTGTAATTGTCGCGGGAGCATATTCCTGGAGAGTTGGAGACCAGTTCCGGACAAGGATGCAGATCTCGTCGCTCCAGCCGATCAATGCAAGAAACATGCATAGGAAAGGCATCGTAAGGAATATGAAGGGTATGCGCCTTCCCCATCTGCTCCTGTATCGGTCGCTCTTGAAGCTTACCCATGGGCATATGGTCATGTTGAGGATACCGGGGAAAGTCGTCAGGATGACTCCCATCAGCCAGTTTGGAGCTCCAAGTGCTTTCAGCTTCAATGGCAGTATGCTGGGGACAACTGATTCCATGAAAGTAAAGCAGAAGTCACCCCACAGCAGCCACCCGAAGAGCATTACCAGGCTGACCTTGGTGTATTTCAATGTCCCGCAATGATATAAATTCCCCGCGACAGAAGATGCCTTTTCTGCGGCTGTTGCTTTCTGCGGCATTTGCATTCTGATACCACCTCTCAAGCGCTATCTTTTACTGGCCTCTTCCTGCATCGGAATTATCTTGCCGGCAGACGATGATTTTTCGGCCGCGAGTCCGATGCGGACAGCTATGTGCGCCTCCGCCGGAGCAACCTTCGGCCTCTTTTCACCCCTGACAAATGACAGGAAATCTGAAACAACGAAGCTGTCTGCGCCTCCATGTGCGCCGGCAGTCGAAGGATCAATCACATTGAAGCTCTTTTTCCCTGGAGGATCCCGGAACCACTGCGTTATCCTCTGTTCCTCGAGATTCCCGTCAATCGTACCCCTGGTTCCCGAGATCCGGATCGTCCTGTTGGTGAAACCAGAGACTACATTGACCGTATATGTGGCGAAAATATCATTTTCAAATCTGACCGTGGCCGCTCCATGATCAAACGTGTCCTTGTCAGAATTATAAAGGCATATGTCAGGACGTGGCATACCGTCCGGAACTGCGCTCATTATATGGTCGTACCATGCCTTCGGATACTTCTTTTTTTCAAATGCGTCGAAACAGCTTTTCCTGAGCCTGCAGTCTCCGCAGAATTCAGCTGCACCTTTCTTTCTCCTGTAATATGAGAGGGCGGAAACTGCCGATACGGAAACGGGCCTTGCTCCGGCAAGCCACTGCAGCACATCAAAGTCATGGCAGGCCTTGGTTATCCAGAGGCCTCCGCCAAACTTCCTGAAGCGGTTCCATCTCCTGAAATAGGTGCGTCCTCCGTCGTAGAACTCATCCGCCTGGATTGTAAGTATCCTGCCGATATCACCCTTGTCGATCATGGACTTTATCTTGCCGTAAAGAGGGGCGTGCCTGAGATTATGGCCGACATATGTCCTGCCTCCGGCCTTCCTGTCGGCTTCAATGATCCGCCTGCATTTTGCATCAGTCGTTTCGAGAGGCTTCTCCACGAAGACGAATTTTCCGGATTTCAGTGCAGGCACTGCTATTTCAGCGTGAGCATAATCAGGCGTAAAAATCATCACCGCATCAAAATCGCATTTCCTCATGCATTCCTTGAAGTCAGTGAAAAGTTCCGCATCCTTCACC
>CAZDNQ010000037.1:0-14923 GCA_964506605.1 uncultured Victivallis sp.
CACTTCCGGACGCGGCCCCACAAGCGACATCTCGCCTTTCACGACATTTATGAGCTGGGGCAGTTCGTCCACCTTCGACTTGCGCAGATATTTCCCCAGCCTGGTGATCCTCGAACCCGATCCAGGCTCGAAATCCTTCCCGTCAGACTTGCTCTTGACAGTCATTGAACGGAACTTGTATATGTCGAAGTATTTTCCGCTCCTGCCGCCGCGCCTCTGGCGGAAAAACACCGGGCCGGAGGAATCAACCTTGATGCACAGCGCAATGAAAAGCAGGAAAGGCGACAGTACAAGAAGAGCGGACGCCGCAATTATGAAATCCAGGAATCCCTTTATGAAGTTCTTGTACATTATTTGTTTTTCAGCAGATGTTTTAATATCTTCGCCGCCGACCTGCCGTCCCCGTACGGCCTCGCAGTTGTCGCAGAAGGCTTCCGTTTTGCGAAATTCGCAAATGCAGATGTGATTTTCGCGGAATCGGCACCTGTCAGCCTGTTCCATCCGAGCCTGGCGGTCTCAACCCATTCCGTCTCATCCCTCATCGTTATGCAGGGGACCCTGAAGAAGAACGCCTCCTTCTGGACCCCGCCCGAATCCGTGATGACCGCGGAAGCATGTTTCTCCAGGAGGATCATTTCGAGATATCCGACAGGCTTTATCATCATGACGTCCTTTGAAAGGGAGAGCTTGTATTTCCTGATGAAATTAATTGTCCTGGGATGGACGGGGTACACCACGGGAGTCCTCTCGGAAATGCAGTTGACGGCCCTGACGATCTCTGTCAGCCTTCTGCGGTCATCTGTGTTCTCCGCCCTGTGGCATGTGAGAAGCGCGTATCCTTTGTCCTTCAAGGAAAGCCTTTCCATAGGATCGCAGCGCTTCTCCGCGATCTCCGCAAACTTGAGAGCGCAGTCGTACATCACGTCGCCGACAAGGACCGAAGTTTTTCCGAGGTTCTCGTCCTTCAGGTTTTTGACAGCGGTTTCGGTGGAGCAGAAGTTGACCGTCGCAATATGGTCCGCCACGATGCGGTTTATCTCCTCCGGCATCGCCTTGTTGAAGGAGCGCATCCCCGCCTCGACATGGGCTATCGGAATGTGAAGCTTTGAGGCCGCCAGGGCGCCGGCGAGCGTCGAGTTGGTGTCGCCGTAGACTAGGACGCAGTCGGGTTTTTCGGCAAGCAGTATCTCCTCGAGCTTTTCGAGCATCCTGCCGGTCTGCAGGCCGTGTGTGCCGGAGCCTATCTCAAGGTTATACTTTTCACGCGGGACATGCAGCTCCCTGAAAAATATTTCAGACATCTCGTGGTCATAGTGCTGCCCGGTATGGATGATGACTTCCTTCACGTCCTTGGATTTTGCGAATTCCGCAGACACTACGGCAGCCTTGACGAACTGGGGCCTGGCTCCAATAATGGTACAAGTTTTCATAGGATGTTCTCGGGTTAAAATGTAAGGATGTAATATACGTCGTCCAAGGAGGGCTTGCAATGAACACGGAAGGCATTTTATAAACCACAGAACATTTATCTGCCTCCGGCAGACACGGAATACACAGAAGCTTACACCACGAAACACCCGAATGACACGAAAAAAGCCATTGGCAGGGTTTTGCTTTGCAAAACTTGCCAATATTCATTATGAAAATATGCAAAAAAACAGGAAGGAGAAGGATAGTATTTCAGAGGAGAATGGTCAAACGGGCATGATTATATCCTGATCATGCAATTCTCTGAGTTCTCTGTGGTTGGTCTTAAGAAGACTGGATTGTCAGGGCGAGATTTTCGCGATGATATGTGTGCGGAGGAACGGAAAGATTGTTTCTATTATTTCCGCGGCCATGGCGGAGCGCGGTGCGATCGCCCTGGCAATGGGAGGGGCCAGGGTGATACTGGTGAAACTGCATTTCCAAGGCGCGAAAAGGGAGACGACCTCTTTTCTGCCGATCCCGCTTACATCGGGATTCTTCGGACTGTCGTAGATGAAGTCGTACCAGAGGATGAAGCCGTCTTTCCTGCAGACACGTTTCATTTCCGAAGCTATCTTCCTCCTGGTCTCAGGATCTTTCACCGAAGTGAAGACTGTAGACTGGAACACGATGTCGAAGGATTCGTCGTTCCACGGGAGTTCGGCCGCGGTTTCTCCCCGTATGTCCGCGCCTTGGATCCTATGCTTTGCGAAATCCGCACGCTTCAGGTCAAGCTCGATGCCGGCCAGGTTCTTCGGCATGAAGCCGAACGTCTGGAATTCAGCCAGCCACTGTCCGTTCCCGCATCCGATCTCGAGGAGCCTTGTCTTTTCAACGCCGTCAGGATATGACGCCGCAAATATTCTGCGGAATTCGCGCTGGCGCCGCTGTATCATGGAGAACGCCGCCGGATGGAGAGGTGAATAGATGTTCATTTTATTGACTCCTCCAACTCCTTCATGAACTTGTCGGCCAATACTGCACGGTTGAAGTTCTCAGAAACGAACAACCTGCCTTTTTCTCCGATCCTTGCGAGATCGCCTTTTGCGAGTTTCGCAAATTCCCCTACGGCCTCAGCAAGCTTCTCCGGATTCTCCGGGGGGACGACCTTGGCGCATCCGCTCTTCAATGCAATGTCGGCCCCTTCACCTTTCCCGCAAAAGATGAACGGGACTTGTCCCGCCATCAGCTCGAACATCTTCGAGGGCCGGGCGCCGTCGAACAGAGGAATATCCCTCAGCGGTACCAGCGCGATGTCCCATGACGCCTGCACCTGCGACATCTTCTTCCTCGGCTGCGAAGGATAGAAACGTATGTTGTCCAGACCTGCCTCGGAAACCTTCTTCTCCAGCGCCGGTTTTTCAGAACCGTCCCCGAACAATGCGAAGAATATTTTTTCGTTCCGGAGGATTTTCGCGGCTTCCAGGACCTGTTCAAGCGCCTGGGACCTGCCGTGGTTCCCGCCGTATCCGACTACAAACCTGTCTTCAGGTATTCCAAGCTCCTTTTTAAGGAAGGAATCCGGCTTTTCCGGTGTAAACATCTCAAGATCAACGCCGTTGGGGAACAGGAATGTCCTCGCGGCGGGACATCTCCTCTTCACGCCTTCGACAATGCCTTCCGTCTGGCATGACACCAGCACTGACTTCCTGTAGAGGTGCTTCTCAAACCATTCAAGGTAGCTCAGTGCGGGCCCTTTCCCTATCATACCGAGCTGGACTGCGCTCTCAGGCCACAGGTCGCTGATGTTCATCACGAGCCTTGTCCTCTTGATGAGCCTCAGGAACAGCGCCGTGAATCCCAGGAAAAGGGGAGGGCTTTCACATATCAGGAAGTCTGACTTCCCAAGCCTGAACATGCCGAAGAACGCTGATGACTTTACGAATGAAAAATAGCAGATCAGCTGACGCATGGTGCTTTTCTTCTTCGATGGCAGTATCCAGCAGCGGATTACCTTGACACCGTCTATGGTCTCCGAAGAGGTGCATCTGCCGCGGTATTCCGGGAATACTTCTCCGCCGGGATAGTTCGGCATCGCTGTCAGCACTGTGACATCATGGCCTTTCAGAACCCAGCGCAGGGCAAGATCGTGCAGCCTGTTCTGCGGAGCCCCATGCTCAGGAGGATAGTATTGTGTTAAGATTATTAGCTTCACGATTACTTCAAGATATTTTCATGATATTGTCAGTTGATAGTGGTCAGTTGTCAGTTGCACTAAAACCTATGGATTTGAGATATGCATTAAGTTTTGGGCTAAGTTCATTTATAATAATAGTTAATTCTTCAGTTTGAGAATCTGAAAGCAACTTCCTACGATACGCTCTTCTTAGAAAATGTTTTGTCTCATATAAGGAACCTCGCGAGATACGAACGAACCTCTTGTTATCCGCATAACTTCCTCTTCCAGCCCCTTCGGCTATATTCGCACCTATGCTGTCAGCCGCATCAACCAACTGTTCTCCAACAGTGTCTTTAGCAAATTTATCCCAGGTTTTAACGATATCCCATATTTTGTCGGCCAATTCTTCAGATAATCTATATACGGTCAGATTTTCAAAATTACTTCTAGCCATATGAATTAAAGACTCTTTTATTCTTCTTTATGCAACTGACAACTGACCACGGACAACTGTCAACTGACTACGTTCCTCATCCACCAATCCATGCAGAACAGCCTGAACATCCTGGTCGCGTCGAAGCCGCCGGAGGACAGCTTGCCGTGGATCTCCTGGAAGTCATCCGAGATGAATTCAGAGACAGGATGATCCTTTTCCGTGGCCCAGCCGAGGAGATGTTTGTTGAAGGGGCCTGACTTCATCCATTTCTCCTGCGGAGTCTCAAATCCCTTCTTATCCTTCCGCCAGCAGATGTCGGAGGGGAGCCTGGAAGACATCGCCTTCCTGAGCAGATATTTCGTCCATCCCTTCCTCATGTTCAGCGACGGTTCGGATGACAGCATCAGCTCCACCAGGTTCACGTCGAGGAAGGGTACCCTGGACTCAATCGAGAACGCCATTGAATTCCTGTCCTCCCATTTCAGCAGGCGCGGCAGATGTATCCTGAATATCTCGGCCTTGCGATATTCGCATGGTGACAGCTTCTGCGCTTCGCGGTGCCAGCGCAGGGCGCCTAGGTTCTCGAGCTGCTTGACATGTTTGCCGCTTATCGAGAAAGGAAGGGATTTCGAAGCGCGTCTCCGGTATTCCCCGTAGTGGGAGAAGATCTGGGAGAGAAGTTCGGTGTTGCCGCCGGCAAGCGTTCCTGACAGATGGGCCATGACCGAGAAGATCCCGCTCCTGCGGCGCATGCCGTTCAGGTAGAGGAAATACGAGGGCCAGTATCCTGAGAACAGCTCATCCCCACCCTGGCCGTCGAGCAGCACCGGTATCTTTTCCTGCCGTGCGGCCTGCATGATCTTGTACTGGGCATACATGCTGATGCTCCCGACAGGTTCGTCGTGCTGGCGGAGGAAGGCGGGAAGATCGGCTATGAATCCTTCAGCTTCCGGAAACACTTCGACATGCCTGCTTTCCGTCCTGCCGATTATGCTCTTCATGAATCTGCGCTCATCAATCGCCGGATCATTGAAGCATGCGGAGAACGCGTTGAAGGTCTGCGAGGGCTGCAGCTGCTTCATCTCAACGAATATCGCGGATGAATCGAGTCCGCCTGAAAGACATCCTCCGACAGGCACGTCCGATCTCAGCCTGAAATTGACGGCTGCCGAGAAGGCCTTCTGTATGCGGAATATAAGCTCGTCCTCGTCGTAATCCCTGGCGGAGATCGTATTTGCACTCCAGAACTCCTCGGAATTCATTTCTGGGTTGTCGACATCTATCTCGGCGCAGGATCCGGGCGGGAACGCCATTACATCCCTGAAAAAGGTCTCAGGGGGGATTTCATAGCCGGTCACGAGATATGAAAGGCATGCGTCTGTATTCGGTTCCCTGCGGAAATCCGGAAGCTCGAAGAACTGCTTGATCTCCGAGGCGATCGCAAGGGTCGTCCCCTTCTGGTAATAATACAGGGGCTTGACTCCGATGCGGTCGCGCGAGATGAATATCTTCCTCCTCTGCCGGTCAAGAAGGACAAACGCCCACATGCCGTTGAATTTCGAAAGGCAGTGCGCGCCCCATTTCCTGTAGGCCTCGATGATGACTTCCGTGTCGGTGTGAGATCTGAAGGCGACGCCGTCGGCCTCAAGCTCCTTCCTTATCTCGATGTGGTTGTAGATTTCACCGTTGAATACCAGTACGAAGTTCCTGTCATGCGAAAACATGGGCTGGGAGCCGGCATCGGAAAGATCGATGATGGAGAGCCTGCGGTGCCCCATGCCGACCAGGAAGCTGTTCTGGAGGCTCTCGGGCAGGCCGTCGCCGTCTGCGAACTTCGCAAAACCGTAGCTGTCGGGTCCTCTGTGCCCGACGCAGTTCGTGAAGCGCGCAAGCACGTTTCCGTCAAATGTAAGGCTCTTGTCAATTATGCAGGCTATTCCGCACATGTCATTTCTTCCTTGAAAGGTCCTTATATGTGTCCAGGAACTTTGCGATGTTCTTCCTGAAATCGAATTTCTCCGAAATCATCGCGGAATTTACTGTCGAAGCGTTTTTCCTGAGCTCGGGGTTCTTAGCTGCATCAAGCATTTTTACGGAAAGTTCCTTAACAGTAATATCCGGGCTTGTCAATGTGCCGTTTCTTCCGTCCTGAATGAGCGCCCTGGAAGCCGGCATGTCTGTGACAATCGGATAGACTCCGCAGGCGCAGGCCTCGAGAAGCGAGCTTGACACCCCTTCGGATTCTATCACTGAGACGTATATGTCGGAGCCTTGGAGCGTCGCCGCCATTTCCTGTGGAGAAAGCCTGCCTGTGAACTTGACGCTTCCAGATATGCCTAGGGATTTCACGAAATCTTCAAGTTTCAGCTTTTCCGGTCCTTCTCCAGTTATTTTCAAGATTGCTCCGGGAATCCGCCCAAGCAAATCCTTGAACGCTTCGACGATCATTTCAATCTTATATTCAGAATAAAGAGATCTTGAGGATATGAACACGGGAGAGGGATTTTCAGTCCTGGGTTCAGATGTTTTGAAGAGGCTGATATCGATTCCGCGGTGCAGCACCATCACCTTCTTCTCGTCCGCGCCCAGCTCCTTGAGCCTTGGAAGCATGTTATCTCCCCACGCATGGATCAGGTCCGCCTTCCTGATAGCCTTCCTCGCGAAGAACTCCAGGAGCTTCCTCCTGAGGTGGTTCGGTTTTGTCAGGTAGGTTATCTGCTCGTTTTGGGCGGCGATGACCAGCGGATGGAAATCGGTGCAGGAGCATAGGTATCCATAGCTGGTGACCCGGTACCCGATCATGATGTCGGGCTTCTCCTTTGCGATCAGGTTGCACAGGCTTCCCGCGCACAGCAGGAAATTCAGCCTTGCAGGAAGATGCGGATTGCCAAGCGCGACAATGCCGTCTGAATTCCTTTCAGCCCTGACGGAGGCTATGATGACTTCCGCGCCGAACTCCCTGAAACCTTTTGCCCAGGCAAGGGTGTTGGCGCTTTTGTCATCGGCGCAAAGGAGGATTTTCATCTTCTTTCGATTCGACGTTGGATGTTCGAAGTTCGATGTTGGATGTTCAAGTATTATTTACTGTAGAACTCCTTGATGGAGTCGGCGACATACGTGATCTGTTCGGAAGTCAGCTCCGGATAGATCGGAAGGGCGGCCGTTTCCGCAGCTGCCTTCTCGGATTCCGGGAAATCCCCCTTCTTGTGCCCGAGATCCTTGAAGCATTCCTGCTCGTGGAGGCTGAGAGGATAGTATATCTCAGTCCCGATTCCCTTCTCGGTCAGGAATTTCCTTAGGTCGTCCCTCTTCGGAGCCCTGATGACATACTGGTTGAAGATCGAAACATTGTGTTTCTCGATGAATGGAGTGACGATCTGCTTCACGCCTTTGAGGAGCTCGTCGTATTTGGCGGCGTTCTTGCGGCGCCCTTCGGACCAGGAATTGAGATATTTGAGCTTGACGATGAGGATTGCGGCATGGATGGTGTCGAGACGGAAGTTCCCGCCGACGAACTTGTGGAAGTATTTCGGCTTTGAACCATGCCCGCGCATAATCTCAAGCCTTTCGCCAAGTACCGGATCCTGCGTCGTGATGATTCCGCCGTCGCCGGCGGTGCCGAGGTTCTTTGACGGGAAGAAGCTGAAGCAGCCGACGGTACCGATCGAGCCCGCCTGTTTCCCCTTGTATGTCGAGCCGATGCTCTGGCAGGCGTCTTCAATGACGAAGAGGTTGTGTTTCTTTGCGATCGCCATGATCGGATCCATGTCCGCCATCTGTCCGAAGAGGTGGACCGGGATGATAGCCTTGGTCTTCTTGGTGATGGCCTTCTCTATCTTTGTCACGTCGATATTGTAGGTCTTCGGATCGATGTCGACGAAAACCGGTTTTGCGCCGGTCCTCCAGATGCATCCCGCGGTCGCGAAGAAAGTGAACGGGGTGGTTATGACCTCGTCGCCTTGCCCGATGTTGAACGCCATCAGCGCGCAGAGCAGGGCGTCGGTCCCGCTGGAGACGCCTATGGCCGATTTGCAGGTGGTATAAGCGGCTATCTGCTTCTCAAGCTCCTTCACCTGCGGTCCGTTGATGAACTGCTGGGATTCGAAGACGGCCTCAACGGCCTTCATGACTTCTTCTTTCACCGGTCTGAACTGGGCCTTCAAGTCGAGCAATGGAACATTCATTGTAAAACCTCAAGAATTAATAATTATTAACCATCCGCCTGCGCCAGGGGCTAACCCGTGACAGGCAGAACACACGAATCACACAAAATATAATAGAATTCAACAATTTCAATTTAACATCTTCTCTTCTGGTATTGCCGGGATTGGCGTCAGTTGGAACCTTTCATCAGGAAAATGCTTGCCAATATGATGCCATTCCCCAGCAGCGACACAAAAAATGGTTTTGAGGCGTCCTTCCAATGGATTATCAGGAAGAAGAGGGAGACGAACGGAATGAAAATACAGCCGAGGCCCCAAAGGATGCTTTCACGGAAGGCGACCACTAGAAACCATATCCCGCCTATCAATGAAATGATCAGTCCCGCTATCAGCACTAGAAGTCCCAGAATTGCCATACTACCCCCGGTTTATATGTTGGCCTTATTTGAACTCGTCGTATGTCTTCCTGCCGATCTTCTTGTCTTCCGGAAGAGGGGAGTCCTCATCGAGGTCCAGGCATTTCAGGACACCGGGTTTGACTTCCTTGTATTTGTATCCGCTCTCAGGGCAGGTCATGACACCGTCCTTGTCGGGATTCTTCAGCATATGCCCGTGCCGGCTCATCCATCCCTTCTGCCTGGCTGGAACGCCGACCATCATTGCGTAGTCCGGAACGTCTTTGGCTACGACTGCGCCTGCTGCAACAAATGAATATCTTCCGAGGGTGATGCCGCAGACGACCGTGGCGTTGGCGCCGATAGTCGTTCCACGTCTGAAGATGGTCTTCTCGTAAAGCGAATGGCGGAGAACCTGGCTTCTCGGATTCGTAACATTGGTAAGCACGCACGAAGGGCCGAAGAAGACATCGTCCTCGACGAGTGCGCCGGTATATATGGAGACATTGTTCTGGATCTTGACGTTGTTGCCCAGCTTCACGCCGTCGGCGATGCTCACGTTCTGGCCGAGTATGCAGTTCTCGCCTATGACCGCGCCCTTGTAGACGTGGGAGAAATGCCAGATCTTGGTGCCTTTGCCTATCACTGCGCCTTCATCTACATAAGATGACTCGTGGACGAAATACGGAAGGTTGCTCATGTTTTATTTCCTGTCTTGTTTTTCTATTGAGGTCTGGCAGGCCTTAAGTACTTTCAATACCTTCAATCCTTCTTTTCCGGACGTCAGCGGTTCCTTTCCGGTTTCAATGGCATTCAGGAACGCACTGCACTCCGCTTTGAGCGGTTCTTCCCAGATGTCGGATATCTTGATGAACTCAGGTTCTGCCTTCTGCGGGACGGGGACGCTGTTCTTCCATTCGATCTTGTGGTGGTAGATGATGAGCTTTTCATCTGTCGTCCTGGTGTCTTCAAAGACAAGCATGGCTTCGGAGCCGGTGACGACAAGCCGCTGCTCCTTGAACGGATTCAGCCAGCTCACGAAAATGTGCGCGCCCACGCCGGACGGGAACTTCAGGCTTGTCATTGTTATGTCGGCTATTCCCGGGCTGAGGAAATAGTTGCCTGAGCAGTCGACGTTTGACGGTGTTTCACCGGTCAATCCCAGGATCAGCGAGATGTCATGGGGTGCGAACGACCAGAGGATGTTCTCCTCGGTGCGGATCTTGCCGAGGTTGAGGCGGTTGGAATAAATGTACTGCAGCTTGCCGATCGTGCCGTCGGCGATGAGCTTCTTCATCCTGATCACGGCGGGATGGTAGTGGAGTATGTGTCCGACGAAAAGTATCTTCTTCTGGCTGTCGGCGATCCTGATGAGCTCTTCTCCGTCCTCGAGGCTGAGGGCGAGGGGCTTTTCAACAAAGACGTTCTTTCCGGCGAGCAGCGCCTTCTTCGCCTGCTCGAAATGCTTCACCGCCGGGCTCGCAAGGAATATCCCTGCTATGCTTCCGTCCTTGAGCACGCCGTCAAAATCATCAGACAGGTTGACGTCGCTGTATAGCTTCTTCATGTTCGCCCGGGTCGCTTCGGAGGAGTCGCAGATCGTATGGAGGACTCCCAGTTCCGAAAGTGCCCTCGCCAGGTTCTTCCCCCAGTATCCGGCGCCGACAAGCGCGATATTCTTCTTGCTCATTTGTATTTCACCTCAGGTTATGGAAAAAATTAATATATTGCCTGTAAACGATTCAACAAATTGCCGGATGCAGGATTTATTCCCGATCAAGAATCCTGCAGTATCCCGACATTACGGTATCCGGCCTGAATTTTTCAAGGACTGAGAGCCGTTTCGACAGGATCTCTTTTCTGTACCCGGTGCTGGCTGCAAGATATTCAAGCTTTGATGCAGCCTCGGATATGTCCCTGCCGGCCAGAAGAGTCTTACCCATGATTTCCTGGCCGTACGCCTCAAGCACCTCCCGGACTCCGCCGACGTCAGTTGCAAGAGGAGTGCAGCCTGAATCAATGGCTTCAAGCAGGGCGTTTGGCAGTCCTTCGCTCACGGATGAGAGGAAGAAAATATCGGCGGCGGGAAGGAGCCTGTGGGCGGATTCCACTTCACCTGTGAAGACGAAGCTTTTCCCGAGGTTGAGCTCCCCGACATCATTTTTTATCTCGTCTCCGATCCGGCCTATCAGGAGGCCGAAGATCCTGTGGTCGGATTTCGCGGCCTTGTTGAACGCGGACACGAAGAAATGGAAATCCTTCTCCGGGGAGCTGCGGCCTACGCCGGCGACAACAATGGCATCCTGCGGGATATTGTATTCCTGGCGGACGCGGCGGCAGTCCTCGGCCCTGCGGACTTCGCAGAAAGCGTCGTCAGGGCTGAATATATTGTATATGACGGATATCCTGTCCTCTGAAACTCCTTCAAGCTTCAATTCATCGGCGAGATATCTGGAATTGACAACAAAACATTTTGGTTTCAATGAATACCTGAAATTGGACGCGCTGATCTGAGTCTTGGCTGTCATCAGGTCGCCTCTCAGCGAGCCGATGAACTTCGTGCCGGGGCATGCCATGCAGAATGCGTTGGTGTAAAAGCTCCATGAGAAGACGACGTCGGCCTTGTCCTTCAGGACGGTCCACGCGAACTTTGCGAGTTTCGCGGCCTTGGGCAGATCGCCCAGGAATTTGACAGGCACGTCAAGCTCATCCCTTATCTGCTTCTCCCAGCGGCTGCCGCCGGATTTTGAACTGACGACCACCGAAGGTCTGTATCTTCCCCGGTCCAGGTGCTTGAGGAAAAGATAGAGCTGGCGTTCCGTGCCGCCGTTCCCAAGCTGGCCTATCAGGCAGATCAGTCTGGTTTTCCTCTTCATCTTCTGTTGTACGTCTCCTGGTAGAAATGCAGATATTTGTCTGTGACAAGCTTCCAGTCGTAGAACTCCTTCGCATGGCCGACGGAATTTGCCGACAATCTCTCCGACTTTTCCCTGTCGCTGGACAGCCTGCAAATCATTTCCGCAAGCGCTTCAGGTTTTCCCGCGGGAACCTTGATGCCGTTGACGCCTTCGGAAATCACATCCTTGACGCCGGGGGCGTCAGTAGTTATTATTGGCAGTCCCGCCGCCATCGCCTCGACAAGCACCATGCCGAAGGTCTCGATCAGCGTCGGAAGGACGAAGATGTCGGCGGCGCAGTAGAGCTCGACAAGCTCATCGGAGGGAAGTGAGAATACATCTCCTCCGGAGCCTGCCATCTTTTCGATTGCTATTATTTCCCTGTCGCTTCCCGGAAATTTCCTGAGAAGTTCGGAAGTGTTCTTCCCTGCGATTGCCCATTGGAAATCCAGGCCCTTGTCCTTCAATATCCTGGCGGTCGGCGGAATTAGGTCAAACCCCTTTTTCGGGTGGTACCTTCCGACAGTGAGTATCAGCAGTTTGTTCTCGTCCAGTCCAAGCTTCCTCCTGATGGACTTCCTGTCGGCGCCCGCCTTTGCCGCTGCGAATTTCGCAGTATCCACGCCGTTCGGGATTATGCGTATCCTTCCCTCGGGGATTCCCAGCCTGAGATATTCCTCCTTGACGCTCTGGGTCAGTGCTACAAAACCATCGAAGAGGGGGTATTTCTCCTTTACTAGGCGGTCAATCTTGCCGTCAAGGCGGTAGCCGTATCCGATATCCTGGTACTGCTGTATGTCTTCACCGCAGCACCGCAATATGCACGGTATCTTGTTCTTTCTGAAGAAGTCGATGGCGTATATACCAAGCGGATAACCCATGGTTACCTGCCAGAGATCGAATTTCCTCTCCTTCTGCAGGGATGACAGGATATTCCACAGGAAATATTTTCCGATGAAGGGATATTTTCTGAGAAGGCCGCAGGTCCGGTTGAACACATGGACTGTCTCGTATCCGGTGGCAGGTTTCTTTTCAGGAGCAGTAGTTGTGCAGATGACAGTCGCCTCGTGTCCGGACTTCGAAAGAGTCTCGCAGACATTGTGGACGCAGATCTCCGCTCCGCCGAGATACGGGTAGAACTGCGCTATCAGATGGGCGATCTTCATCAGTTCACCCTCTTGAGGCTGAATCTGCCCAGCAGGACATCGCCCTTGAACTGGCCGCGGATCGTGAGGAAGAGCTTGCCGTCCTCCTGTATCGGCTTTTCCGGGGTCATTGACTTCTTGCTCCACTTGCTGCAGCCCTTAAGCCCTTCGATGGTGTTGAGGCAGATGGTCTTCCTTGTGCCGTCAGGAAGCTGCTGTTCAAGCAGCATCTCCAGGTTTCCGGAGGAGAAGTTTTCCGTCATGACCGAGTACAGAGCACAGAACCTCATGCCCTTTAATACCGGAATTGCAGTTGAACTGACAGATATTTCGCAAGGCGAGGCGAGGCTCAGGCGTATTGCGTTCTGGTTTTCTGATTTTTCAACCGTGATTCTCTGGGATTCCGCATCTCCCGACTGGATCACCCAGCCCTTGAGCGGAGCGGACATCGAAACCGGAGAGTTCATGGATGGAATTTCAAGCTGGAATTCACCTTTGGCGGGTACGGAACCGCTGGAAAAGCAGAAGCTTCCATAGACAGTCTTCTGAAGTTTTTGAATCTCCTTGCTTGCCGCTTCCAGGTGTTTCCTGGCATTTTCAGCCTCCCTCTTAGCCTTGGCGGAGGCAGTTTTTTCAGAGGAATAGACAAATACGAGGACTGCGAGGAAGGTCGTGAAAATTATTAGGAGCACCAGAAGAGCAAGCCGGGTTTTCCTGAGCTGGGCTACGGTCTTCTGAATGTCCACGGTTTCGACATCCGTCTTGACGGTGTTTTCAGCGCTGACCCTGTGGAAGTCTATGATGTCCCTGATAGGGAGAGGTGCCTGCTTGTGGTAGATGTCGATGAAATAAGTCCGGGATTCAGGAAGATTGTTCTTCTTCTGCTCGCTGATGTATTCCTCGATGTCGAATGCGATCTTCCTGAACAGTATGTCCTTCTTCTCAGTGTCATATATGCAGTATGACGCGCGGATGCCGTTGTCACGGGGCTGGCCTACGGAGCCGACATTGATGATATACCTCTTTTCATCCTCTATCCCGAAATCGGTGGCTTCAAGCCAGTGGGCGACCCGCCTGTCGCCCATGACGAAGATGCCGGGGACATGGCTGTGTCCTGCGAAGAGGATCTGTTCTGAGCAGGCCTTGAAGGAATCCTCTGCGTCGACGGGATCGAAGATGTATCCGAACCTGCCAGGATTTGCGAATTCCGCATGCGCACATCTGAAGCCCTTGCTCGTCGCCTCGAGAGGCAGCCTTTCAAGGAATTTTACGGCCTTGCTGTCCAGCGCCTTGTAGGTCCATTCTATCATCTTCCGGGCTTTCTCATTGAAACTGTTGCTCGAAAGTTTTCCTGCTATTACGGCATCATGGTTCCCAATTATGAAATAATGTACCTTCGCATATGCCGTCTCAAGGACTTCGGCGGGATTAGGGCCGTAGCCGACTATGTCGCCGAGGCAGATGATCTTGTCGATATCGCTGCTGGCGATGTCGGCGAATACGGCCTTGACGGCCGGCCTGTTGGCATGGAGGTCTGAGATTATGGCGTAGCGCATGGAGAAGCTTTTCCGGAAATACTATTTCCTGGTGATCAGGTAGTCGCCGACTACAAGGACATCAAGCTCGGAGTTGAGGTAGACGTCGATGGCGTCGCAAGCACCCTGGACTATCGGGAACCCGTGCAGGTTGAACGAAGTGTTCAGGACCGTCGGAATCCCGGTCTTCTGGTAGAACTTCGAAATGATGTCGTAGAATTCAGGATAGATCTTCGGGTTGACGGTCTGCGCGCGCGCCGTCTTGTCCGCCTGGTGGATTCCTGCCACGATCTTGCCGGACATCGCAGGTTTCACGTTGAACGTGAACATCATGTACGGGGAGTACGATTTCTTCAGGGAGGAGGGGACATCCACCACAAGGTCGAGTTTGTCCTCCATGGACGCAGGTGCGAACGGCATCCAGAAGTCGCGCTTCTTGATCGCAGCATTAATCTTGTTGATTATCAGCATGTCGTCGGGCGAAGCAAGAATTGATCTGTTGCCAAGGGCCCTGGCCCCGAATTCCATCCTGCCTGAGCATCTGGCCACAATTTTCCTCGCGACCAGCAGTTCGACAATCCTCTCGTTGATGTTGGCGACCTTCTCGAATTTCACCTTGTCACTGTATTTCCCTTTGGCCTCTTCGATGTCGAACGTGGCCTCGGTGCCGATGCAGCATCCGCCGAATTCAATCTCCGGGGCGCCTTCCTTGCGCAGCTTCTGATAGCCGAGGAATGCCGCGCCAAATGCATTTGATTCATCGCCG
>CAZDNQ010000037.1:14933-16900 GCA_964506605.1 uncultured Victivallis sp.
GAAGGCGTTCACGAATTCCACCTCGGGCAGTTCCGCGATGAGCTTGTTCGCCTTGACGTTCATGAAGAATCCGCCTGTGAGGAGGACTTTCCTAATACCGGTCTTCTTGATTCCGGCCTTGATCCAGTTCACCGCGACTTCCTCGGCCAGCAGCTGGAGTCCGGCCGACAATGTGTCGAAGCGTAGGCCAAGCACGGTCTTGTACAGATCGTGGATCAGCTCCTGCTTCTGCGGGCTCCCGGAATTCCGGAGTCCGGAATATTTCGCGGTGTTGGTGAATATGAGCGGATTTGCCTCGTCGAATCCGATGAACTGGTAGAGCAGATCCTTTGCGATGTTCGCATATTTCGGCTGGGCGTACGGTGCAAGCCCCATCAGCTTGTATTCATGCTCATGCGGCATGAAGCCCATGATATAGGTTATGTGCGCATAGAGGCATGCGGGGGAGAAGGAGTCGGACGCGGCTATCTCCTCGAGCTTGTTGTCATGTCCGATATAGACCGCGCTGGTCCTGCCGTCGCCGCCGCCGTCGAGCGAGAATACGAGATATTTCTCGCTGCTGTTCTCAGCAAGTCCGTAATAGGCGGACGCCGCGTGGCAGAGATGGTGGTCGAAGCGCTCATGCTTCGAGGTGAGATGGTTCTCCTCGAGATAGTCGTCCAGCTTCTTGACTACTTCCTTCTTCTCGGCATGGGCGAATTTCTGGATCCCCTTCTGCGCGAGTTTCGCAAACATGTTCTCCTTCTCGCCGAACCACGCCTTCTTGATCTCGGCATATCTCTCATGGAACTTGTTGAGGTCCTCGTTCCTGCTGTGCGGGATCTTCGAGCTTCTGCCAGCGACGCAAATCTTGTCGACCTGGTCGAGCGTGATGCCTCCGGCGTCCAGAGCAGCCTTGATGGACAGCGTCGGGAACCCGGGCTGGTTCTTTATCTTGGAAAGGCGTTCCTCCTGGATGGCGAACACCACCTTGTTGCCCTTCATCAGCACTACGGACGAATTGAGGCCTGTGTTAATTCCTAATATGTTCATTTTTGACTCCAGATGATTTGTTTACTGACTAAGAACAGAATGCGGCCATGCGCATCTTCATCGCCTCAGCAGGATCTTCCTCAACCTGTCCTTTATCCTGCGTTTGAGGATCTTCTTTTCCAGGCCGGTGACGGGAAGATAGTGGTTGCATCCCCTGCATATGCCGGGGATCTTCCCGTCGAGCCATCTCTGCCTGAAAGCACTGAGGCTTTCACCGTGCCAGTAGTCGTTGAGATCCTGGTATTTGAAAATGCTGTCGGTCACGAGATCGGGCGACACCCTGCAGCTGCAGACGGCTATGTCGCCGTTCATGAGGACCTGCATCTTGCGGTAGAGGGCGTAGCAGGGCACGCGCTTGTCGGGATAGTTGTATTTGAAGACGCCGCCCTTGGGCAGATCGGCGGACTTTACCTTGTCATTGTAGTCGTCCCACATGTTGTTCGGCAGTATGTCAAGCTTGTCACGCCCTATATACTTGTCCAGCCTGGCAAGCACCTCCTGGTCCATATGTTTCTCAACAGGATAGTCCATGCGGATCAGAAGGGTTATCTTTATCGGATTGCCGTGCCTGGCGTTGGCGTCCAGGAGGTTGACAATGTTGTTCATTACGCGGTCATACTCGTCGGCGCCGAAGAGCCTCTTGTACATCTCCCTTCCGCCAATGCATGTCGAGACGTTGAAGACGGTCACGCCGCTGGTCACAAATTCGTCTATGTCGTATTTGTCGAGCCCGATTAGATTGGAATATATGCTGACGCCCTTTATTGCGGGATCACTGGAGATGAACCGTATTTTCTTCAGGATGTCTTTGTCGGCCAGCGGATCCCCGAGGATGGATATGAAGGAGAAAATCTTCTCGGAACCCTTCTTCTTGAATAGTTCCAGGGAATGCTTCAGGACTTTTTCGTCTACGAACCCCTTGGGCCTCTTGTCAT
>CAZDNQ010000038.1:0-16799 GCA_964506605.1 uncultured Victivallis sp.
CTCCGAATGATGCCGAGTAATATGTAGGGGCAATCGATTCTGCCTGTTCATATATTTCACCGACAATACAGTTCTTGGACGGAGATTTCGGATAATTTGTCCGGTATGGCTTGTTTATCTGACCTCCAAACGCGCTGTAGTTCAACCCGTAGCGGTAATAGGTGGCTATGTTGACAGGCGGCGGGATGGAAACACTTGTCGTCACAGGATTTGAGCCGCAGAAGAAAACTGTCTTGGTCATGGAGATGTCCCAGGGATTGTAAGGTCTCTGGCTGAGAGGACCGACCCCGTAGGGCCACAGTCCGTGTATCCAGTCCATCATGCTGAGCAGTCCGTTGTCAGGATCGATAAAGCCATTTTCGTGGCAGAGAGGGTAGTAGTCGCCCCAGTCGCCGGAATAGGCTTCAAATGCTATGCCGACCTGCTTGAGGTTGCTCGTGCACAACGTGCTCTCAGCGACTCCCTTGGCACCTTTTAAAGCAGGCAGCAGCATCGCCACCAAGATGGTAATGATAGCTATAACAACAAGGAGCTCTATGAGCGTGAAGTCCCTTCCTCTTTTATAATTCATGCCACGGGTTTTATTTTTTGGCTCCATAATCCCCTACACCATTTTGATATCGAAATCAAAAACCTTGGATTCCCTCTTGGAAACATCTCCATGTTGCCGTTTCTCAATGATCTGGATTGTCGTTTCCGACATCTTGTCAAAGCAGTAGCTCCTTACCAGGCCATGAAAGCCCCTTACCTCATTCAGGCAGAACGGCTCGGTGACAAGTCTGCAATGTTCTTTGATATCAACGCCATGCTTCCTTAGCACAGGCATGATTTTAGGCAGGCTGGGATCGCTAAGGTAGACAGCTTGGACATCTATGCCAAGCTCCATGATCCGGCCAAGTTCGATGTCAACGTCTTCAAAGTTCCTGAGGACAAGGCCTTCATTGAACTTGAATCCTGCCTTCCCGAAAGCCTTCCGCAACCCTTTCAGCTGGAGTTCCACCGGGGGAATGTCCCTGTAGTCGGCAAAGACAATGTTCCGTCTGCCTTCCTCAAGGAGGGACAATCCGACCTGATAGGCATGATTCTCCCAGTCCATCCTGACGGAATCAACACCATCAATCTGCATCTGGAATGATACTGCTGGGAATCCGTCAGAACAAAGCATCCTCAGGGTGTCCTGCCCGTTTTTCTCGAATGGATCAATCCATGCTATGGCATCGATGAAATTGTCCCGTATCTCCTTCGCCATGTCCGTCGGGCTGGAGGCCGAGAGGTTTACGAGCTTCACGTTCCATGGATGGGCGGTAACAGCCCTGCCCAAGGCTGCTATGGCATCCCAGTAGTAGGCATCAAAGAAACAGTGCTTGCCGTCGCCTACTACAATACCTATGCATACTGAATGGGCGATCCTGATCCCGTCACGCAGCTTGACCGGGTTGATAAAAGTTCCGATCCCCTTGCGGACTATCAGGTATCTGCTGCGTATGAGATCCTTCAGGGCCTTGTGGACGGTCATTCTTGTGACGCCAAAATCGCGAGCGAGTTCGTTCATGGAGGGAATCATGGCTGGACCGGTGCTGCGTTCGGCAAGTGAGACGACATATTGGCGAATTTTCATATAGTCGGCGACAGGCGCCGACTTCAGTTCCAGATCCTTGCTGCTTCTGTATTTCATATCTCTGTATTTCCTACTATTATGCTACTGTTTACATCTATTATACATCTTCGCATCTCTGTTGTCAACAGGCATCTTTCAGAAAATAGTAAAAAAGAAGGGACGGCATTGGACGGCGGGATTTCTTTGTTCTCTTTCGCGTAGTTCGGAATATTCGGTAATATTCGGTGCCATTCCAAGCATCCTGCTTGATATTATAATCTTACACATAAACTATTCATTACACATTCATCATCATTGCTTCGCCAGACTGGTAGCAGTTTCCTACCGTCCTCCACCGGAAATGACTCGAAGACGGATGACAGGATGGACTTTTACATTTTGTTCGATATGTTTCTTTTTCAGATTAATACTTATAAGGAACCTATGAAAATAAAATTCCCTGTCATTGGCAGTCCGCGTCGGAACTTCCTTGTCCCGCTGTCTGGAAACACTTTCTTCTACATGTTCCTGTCCGCTGCACTGCTGTTCGGAACAGGTCTGGCCGCGGAAAACACGTCCAAGGACAATGAATTCCTCAGGAAGGCGCTCCAGCAGTACCCTGTCGCCGACGCGAACAAGGACGGCGTGCTGACCGAGACAGAAGCCAGGGCCTATGAAAAGAAGATGAAGGAGCAGCAGAATGGCGGCCAGTCCAGGAAGGACGGGGAGAAGAAAACCGCCGTCCCTCCGGATTTCGCCAACATCACCTATGGTCCGTACAGGCGGAACGTCCTGGACTTCTGGAAAGCCAAATCTGATTCTCCTGCTCCGGTCTTCGTCTTCTTCCATGGCGGTGGTTTCATGGGCGGGGACAAGTCGAACTACATTCCATCTATTCTGGCAATATGCCAGGCTAACGGAATATCTTTTGCGAGCGCTAACTATCGGCTGATCTCTGGCGACGGCGCTGCGCCTTTTCCGGCACCCATGCTTGACGGCGCCCGCGTGATCCAGTTCCTGCGCACCAAGGCCAGGGAATGGAATATCGACCCAAAGCGCATCGCAATCGGAGGCGGGTCGGCCGGCGCAAACCTCTCGCTGTGGGTGGCGCTGCACGACGATCTTGCCGATCCCAAGTCCGCTGATCCTGTACTCAGGGAGTCGAGCCGCGTGTCCTGCGTGATCTCCTGGGACGGCCAGACCTCCAATGATCCCCATATCTTCCAGTCGGTTCTAGGCGGTCCAAAGACAGATTACCCGTCCCTGCTGCAGTTCTTCGGAGCAAAAACGAGGGCTGAACTGGAGACGCCTGCAATGCGTAAGATGGCCGAAGAGGCGTCCGCTGTGAACTATGCCACGAAGGAAGATCCTCCGATATTGCTCATCTATGGCAGGCCCATGACTCCGGTACCCCTGCCGGAGACGACTGACTGGAGCATCGTGATCCATCATCCGGCATATGGGAAGATCCTCAAGGACAAGCTTGATCCGCTCGGAGTCCACTGCGAATTCTACCATTCTGGGGACAAGCCGCCGGCTGACTGCGAACAGAAATTTCTCTCCAAATATCTGGTAGGAGACGTTCATAAGTAACATTCCCGGCGAGACGTTTACCCGCCTTTGGCGGCGCCTGCGGCGACCAGGGCCTGCGCTCCGATGGAAGACGGATAATCCTGTCAATACAAGGCAATTTCAAAATGGGGATTTTAAAGGAGCGCGGGTTTTCCAACCCGCGAAAATTGAACTCAAAATGGCGGACTGGAAAGTCCGCCCTCCGTTCATTTTGAAATTATCTCAAAACATCTACTCCAGCGCGGCGGAGATCATTGCAAGGTATCCTTCCTGGGGGACGTATTCGGGGATGCTGTTCCCGGAGCCCAGTGCGTATCCTCCCCTGCTCTCGGCACGCTTCAACATCTTCCTCGACCTTTCGCGGACGGCGTCCGGTGGATTCCTGCAGATGAAGTCAACGTCGATCCCGCCGAGTATTGCAATGCGCCCGCCCCATTTCTCGTAGGCGTCCTCGACCGGGATGATCGTGTCTTCATAGGAGTGCTTGGCGTCGTATCCGATGTCGTCGATGATGTCGTCCATGACGGCCTCAAGGTTGCCGCAGGAGTGGAGGATTGCGGGACGGCCGGACTTGTGGATGGCCTGCGCGATCTTCCTGTGCCATGGAATTATATATTTCCTCATGTCGTCGGGGCTCATCATGGGCTGGGTCTTGAAACCCCAGTCGTCGTTGGAGATCATTGCGCCGACCGATTTGAACTGTCCGAGGATCTCGTAGTGCCTGACGAGGCGGCTTCCGATGGCATCGACAATCTCCTGTACAAGCTGCGGATCGTCCGCGTTCATGAAGCAGAGGTTGTCGTAGCCCGTGAGGGCGATGAGGTTTTCGAGGACGCCGCCCGGCCCGAACGCGATATGCTTCATACCCTTGGGCAGGTCCCTGGCGAGGATATCGAGATCCGAATAGTTGGCGTCGTCCACCTTCGGCCAGGGATACGCCTCGAAGCTTTTCCGGTCGCTGATGACCGATCCTTCGTTGAGAGAGATGGACTTCTCCTTGTGGATGTCGGGCCTCTTGAATCCGAAGCCAGTGAGGATGGTGACATAGTCGTATCCGGCCTTGTAATAGGCCTTCATATTGTGCTTCTTGTGTTCGATGCTGCCCCAGGGGGCGGTCAGCTTCTCGCCTGTCAGCCTCTCGTTCAGCGGTCCGTTGAGGAAGAACTCGAAGAGGGTGGGCCTCGAGGGCTTCTTCCTGTCGAGCACCTTCAGCATATTGTCGAAATTGGGCTCTCTCATGGCTTGTCTCCTTTCAGATATGGAATATTTATCCTTATCAATTATATTTATTGGATGTAAAATAGATGCTTCATTCATAATATCTTTAGCTTGGACGATTAATATGTATCATAAACGATTATAAGAGAAGGGACAGAGTGACCAAGAGACAAAGTGGCAGAGGGGCGAAGGACAAGTGTCCGAGTGGCAAAGGGGCCGAGTAGCAAAGGGACAGAGTAACAAAGCGACAGATGGACCAAGTGGCCAGTGGCAGAGTGACATAGATTAAATGTCCAGAAAACTCGGTCACTTGGTCTCTCGGTCACTCGGAAACATTTTATATCTCTATGACACGACTACCGCAAATTCCGGGCGAGCAGCGCATCAATCCTCCGACGGAGGAGGATAAGAAGCGGCTTTCCATGCTGAAGCCGTTCGTGCGCCAGACCGGGGACGACCAGCGCAGTCCCTGGTTCATGAAGGGCAGGAAGCTGCTCGACTATCTTCTCGTCTACATCGGCGACGGACACGGGATATTCACGGTCGGAGAGAAGACGTTCAAGGTCGGTGCCGACGATCTGGTCTGGATACCTCCGGACACCGTACATGAGATGCGTGGGACTTCGCAGAGGATGAACTGCATCTACATCCATTTCGATCTCATATACGATCCTGCCAGGAGCCACTGGAACGCGTTCATCCCCGGCGGCACGACGGATCTATCTTCCTGGAGGAGGCTGATGCATCCGCCTGTCGACGACGATGTCATCAGCGGCATTTCAGGCCTGGTCCGGAGCCCGGACAAGGCCGCGGTGAAGCAGCTGATGAGGCAGATCTGCATCGAGCACAGGAGGAGCGGCGAAAGGTCCTTCCTCCTGCTGTCGGGCATGATGCTGCAGCTGATATCCGCAATCGTCTCGGAATACGGGAGGAAGACGGATCTGGCGGACGTCAGGTGGCTCGAACTCCAGAAGAGCGCGTCAAAGATAAGGATCTCCGGCGAGAAGGAGATTGATCTGAAGAGGCTCGCAATGGAGAACAGCATGAGCGTGTCGCATTTCAGGAAGCTGTTCAGGGAGCTGCACGGGATAAGCCCGGGGAAGATGAGGAACCAGACGAAGATGCAGGCCGCATGCGAACTGCTGATCTACAGCAAGCGGAACATCTCGGAGATCGCGCAGCACCTCGGATACAGCAATGTGCACAACTTCTCAAGGGCGTTCAAGACGCAGATGAAGACCTCCCCCAGGAGCTACAGGAAGGGGATTGGGTGATTGGAAAATTTGGAGATTTGGAGATTGAGTGATTGGGAGATTTGGGGAATGGGGAATTGGGGGATGATGGGGGGAATCTATGACGGGGACAAACACAGAGTCACGGAGAAGTTGGAGAGGGGAAATATCCGTGGCAGATCTTCTTTCACCTGTGAGGGGGAGGACGGGAATCTCCTGGTGGCGTGGGGCCTTTTATCTTCCCGTCGACGAGTTTCCTCCAGAACTCTTCAGCCGTCTGCTTGTTCATGCCGACTTCGCCGTGGGACGTGCCGATATATTTAAGGGATTTCATCCCGTCATGGAGGGAGCGCAGCTGGTCCGGGGTGAAGTTTGATGGCGTCAAGACGAGAGTCTCAAGTTCCATACCCATGATCGGCGAGAGATCCTTGGCGGGGATTCCATCGATCAGGAGCTCCCTGAGCGGCATTCCCTTCAGCGGGCCAAGGTCGGACACCTTGGTGTATGAAAGCCAGAGCTTCGAGATCTGCGCCCCTTTCAGAGGAGATATATCTTCCACCGGCGAATAAGTGATGAGCAGGTTCCGGATGGTGTCCTTGTTAATGACTGAAAGATCCTTCATGGAGGATCCCATCAGGGTGAGCACGTCTATCGGCATGCCCTTGAGCACGCTGTAGTCGTTCAGCTTGAGTCCGCTCAAGTTGAGGTATTTGATCGGAGCCCCTTTCAAGGCGCCTATGTCGGTGATATTTGTCCCGTAAAGGCTCAGTCCGGATATTGGAAGTCCTGCCAGCGGAGAAATATCCTTCACCCCCTGGGCCTTGAAATCAATCTCCCATTTGCCGTCTTTAATGGCTATCCTGCACTTGTCCAGTGGAACTCCCGGATTGAGCTTCTGCAGTGCCTCCCTCAGCTGGTCGGGCGTGCTGATCTGGGTTGTCGCCGGAGTAACAGGAGTGACAGACGAAGCCGGAGGGGCCTGCGGGGACGGCTGGACGACGACTGGATCTGTGGCCGTCTGAACAGGCGCATGGACTGGCAAAGGAGCCGGAGAAGGATTTTCCCTTGCAATATGTTTTTCGGTTTCGTGTCTCGTCGTCTCCTGGGGAATCCTCCGGACATTATCAACCTTAGCGATCTTCTCCTCCTGCTTCTCCCTCTTGTTCTTTGCTTTCTTCAATATTGCGACGCATGCCAGCAATACGATGATCACCAGGGCGGCGGTTCCTGCCGCAAGAATCATTTTCCTGTTCCTCTCAAAAGAGTCCCCAAGCCTGTGAAGCAGCGGAAGCTCCTTTTTTCCGCCGAGGGGCATCCTGCCTTCAAGCACGAGATCAAAGTCGCGGACGACGTCCTCCCAGCTCTGCTGCCTGTCCGCTGGATTTTTCTCCATCATCGCCTCGATCAGGGCGGAGCATTGCTTCGACACCGAGGGGTTTTTAATCTTGGGCGGAGGGAGAGGCTCGGTGAGCAGCTTGGTGATCACACTCATGGCGGATTCGCCTTCAAAGGGAATTTTCCCGGTCACAAGATGATAGAGTGTTGCACCGAGGGAATAAATGTCGGAGCGGAAATCTATCTCCTTATCCGCCCTCGCCTGCTCGGGGCTCATGTAGCAGGGGGTGCCGACGATAACGCCGGTGAGGGTCATGGAGATGTCATCCATCAGGCTCTTTGAGATCCCCATGTCCATCAGCTTCGGCATGTCTTCGACGTCTATGATTATGTTTGACGGCTTGATGTCGCGGTGGAGCAGCTTGTGCTTGTTCCAGGCGTATTGGAGCCCTTCGGCAATGCCTCTGAGGATCCGGAGCGCCTCCCTTTCGCGGACAGTCTTTTTGGAAATAAGCGTCGCCTCCAAGTCCCTGCCGTTCACATACTGCACGGCGAGAAAATGGAAGCCCTTGTCGAAGCCGGCGTCGAACGCGGTGACGATGTTCGGATGGACAAGTTTTGCCGAAGTCTTGACCTCCTTGATGAAGCGTCCGACGAAGTCCTTGTCCTTGCACAGCGACGGGGAGAGTATTTTAAGGGCGACCTTGCGTTCCATTGAAAGCTGGTCTGCGAGCCAGACTTCACCCATGCCGCCTGCGCCGAGTCTTTTTTCGAGGACAAATCCCCCGATCTCGAATCCCTTCCCGAGTCCCGCCATCGGGACTTCAATATGGATGTTGCATTTAGGGCAGATGACCACGCCGCCGCTGTAGGAATCATCGGCCTCGATCTTAACCCCGCAGTTTTTGCACAGGAAAAATATTGATGTCATGAATTTCTCCGCAAAGCTGGCTGAATTTAATGTGTTCAACAGTCCAATTCAAGGATTCCATATATTATTACGCGGATTTAATCTATTTATTATCATGTATTAACAACATTTTTGACCAATTGTTCTTGCAATGGAACACGATAATACTATACTTTACTTATAAACATTCAAGGATATCAAAATATGAAGCTTTCAACAAAACCGAGATATGGTCTGAGGATACTGCTGCAGATCGCCATCGACAACAAGGAAGGGAAGGCGGCGCAGGGCAGGCAGATCGCGAAAAAGCAGGACATATCCGAGCCGTACCTGGAACAGATCATGATACCGTTGAAGAACGCGGGATATGTCAGGACGACACGCGGCTGCAACGGCGGATATTTCCTCAACAGGAAGCCCGAGGAGATAACGATTTTGGACATCATCGAGCTTTTCGAAGGCGAATTCAGCCTGGTCGAGTGCGTGACCGATCCGAAGGCATGTACAAGGACAAAGACCTGTTATACCATAAACGTATGGAAGAAACTGGCGACAACATTCAAGAACGCCGCGGAGAAGATCACACTTGCATCAATACTCGAGGAGCAGAAAGGCCCCTCGTCTGAATATATAATATGAAAAGAGAGAGGGTATAAACCATGAAAACCTATAAGAACATCGTACAGACGATCGGCAACACCCCGCTGGTGAGGCTGAACAGGCTGGTTCCGGGCAACGGCGCGGAAATCTACGCTAAGCTGGAGTTCTTCAATCCGATGTCCAGCATCAAGGACCGCATCGCCATGAACATGATCGACAACGCCGAGAAAAGCGGCAAGCTCAAGCCCGGCGGACTCATCATCGAACCGACCAGCGGCAACACAGGCCTCGGACTTGCGATGATCGCGGCGGCAAGAGGATATACGCTTGTCATCACCATGCCTGAGACAATGTCCGTCGAAAGAAGGATGATTCTGGAATATCTCGGCGCGAAAATCCATCTCACTCCGGGAGCCAGGGGAATGACGGGAGCGGTGGAGAAGGCGGAGGAGCTCGTGAAGGAAAATCCCGGCTCATACATGCCTTCGCAGTTTGAAAATCCTTCCAACCCGGAAATCCACAGGAAGACAACCGCCGAGGAAATCTGGTCCGACATGGACGGCAAAGTCGATATTTTCGTGGCCGGAGTCGGCACCGGCGGAACGATCACCGGCGTAGGCTCCCTCCTCAAGGAAAGGAAGCCTTCTGTGAAGGTAATTGCCATTGAACCTGACAGTTCAGCAGTCCTGTCAGGCGACAAGGCCGGAAAGCACGGCATTCAGGGAATAGGCGCCGGATTCATCCCGAAGATTTTGGACAGGAAAGTCATTGATGAAATAATAAGGATCAAGGACGATGAGGCGATAGACACGGCCAGGAAACTGGCGAAGTTGGAAGGCATATTCTGTGGAATCAGTTCGGGTGCAAACGTTCTCGGCGCCCTGAAAGTGGCGGAACGCCCTGAAAACGCAGGAAAGAAGGTCGTGGTGATCATATGCGACACCGCGGAAAGATATCTGACGACGGCGCTGTTCAATTGAACAAGGAACGCCGACCTCCAGGTCGGCTTAAATGCCGGTCTGAAGACCGGCGCTCCTAATAAGAAATAGAAATACTGAAAGGAATACATTCAATGAAGAAACTCGGCGATTCAACGATAACACTTCACGCGGGGCAGGTCTCGGATCCGGTTACAGGAGCGAGGGCGGTTCCGATCTATCAGACTTCGAGCTATGTGTTCAAGTCTGCGGAACACGCCGCGAACCTTTTCGCGCTGAAGGAATTTGGCAACATCTATACGCGTCTCATGAATCCGACTACGGACGTCTGGGAGAAGCGCCTCGCCGCGCTTGAAGGCGGGACAGGCGCCCTCGGCACATCCAGCGGGATGGCCGCCATATTCCTGGCGATCACCAACATCGCAGGCGCCGGCGACCACATCATCGCCTCCGCTTCGCTCTACGGCGGCACGGATACTCTTTTCCGCTACACTCTTCCGAGATTCGGAATTGAAGTCTCATTCATCGACGACATCAATCCCGAGAAGGTGAAGAAGGCTGTAAAGAAGAACACCAAGCTCGTGTATGCCGAGACGATCGGCAATCCGAAGGGCGACGTGCCTGACATAGAAGGGATTGCGAAAGCCGCACATGCGGAAGGGATCCCCCTGTTCATCGACAACACCTTCGCTCCCATACTATGCAAGCCCATCGAGCATGGGGCTGACGTAGTGGTACACTCCTGCACAAAGTGGATCGGCGGACACGGCACATCCATCGGCGGCATAATCATCGACAGCGGAAAGTTCGACTGGTCGAGTGGACGTTTCCCTGAATTTACGACTCCTGACGCGAGCTATCACGGCATCGTCTACTGGGACGCCCTCAAGAACGTCCCCGGCGCCGGCAATATCGCGTACATAATCAAGGCGAGGGTCCAGGGGATGAGGAACATCGGGTTCTGCCCGAGCCCGTTCAACGCCTTCCTCTTCCTCCAGGGGATCGAAACACTGCCCCTGAGGATAAAGGCGCACAGCCAGAACGCCATCGCGCTCGCCGAACATCTGAAGAAGCACAAGCTTGTCGACTGGGTGAGCTACACCGGACTTCCGGATCATCCGTACCACAAGATCGCCTCGAAGTATCTCAAGGGCGGTTTCGGATCCGTATTCGGGTTCGGCGTGAAGGGCGGACACAAGGCCGCTGTGAAGTTCATAGACTCGGTCAAGCTTGCAAGCCATCTTGCGAACGTGGGCGACGCGAAGACCCTCGTCCTGCATCCGGCTTCGACAAGCCACCAGCAGATGAGCCCGGAGGCGCAGAAGGCGTCGGGCGTCAGCCCCGAATTCATACGCATATCCGTCGGCATCGAGGACATCGAGGACATCATCGCGGACTTCGACCAGGCGCTGGAGAAGTCGCAGAAGTAATAAATTCTGCTGATACGGTCTTGAAATTGCCAAGGGCAAGATGGTTCTGAAACCATCTTGCCCTTGTTTCCTTACACAATGTATCAAACCGCTGATTCACCCCCCTTTGATCCGGACCTGTCCCAGGACTTTTTCCAAAGTTCATTGGATTTCCATATGTAAAATCAATATTAATAGTTATTTTATCCCAATACTAAATAAATCTGCAAATAGAAAGAGGTAATTTCAAAATGAACGGAGGGCGGACTTTCCAGTCCGCCATTTTGAATTCAATTTTCGCGGGTTGGAAAACCCGCGCTCCTTTACAATACACATTTTGAAATTGTCTCAGAAAAAAAGGGGGCAACATGGCGGTCGGCAGACAGACTTTCGGGTTCTTCATTCCAACGGTTTCATTGATGGGCGTCGGATGCCACACCGAGCTCGGGGCGAAAATAAAGAGCCTGGGCGGGAAAAAACCGCTGATCGTGACAGACCAGGGCATGACCAAGATCGGCATGACGGAGAGGATAGTCAAGCTGGTTTCCGACAGCGCCGGGATCAAGTCCGTAGTCTACGACAAGACAGTCCCCAACCCCACCGACAAGAACGTCCATGACGGCCTTGCCGTATATAAGTCGAACAAGTGCGACATGATCATAACCCTCGGCGGCGGCAGCGCGCACGACTGCGGAAAAGGCATAGGCATACTCGCCACAAACGGCGGAAAGATCCATGACTACGAGGGTGTCGACAAGTCCAAAAAGGATATGCCTCCCTTCATAGCCGTGAACACGACCGCTGGAACTGCAAGCGAGATGACCCGCTTCTGCATCATCACCGACACTTCGCGCAAGGTCAAGATGGCGATAGTGGACTGGAGGACGACCCCGACCATCGCGCTCAACGATCCGGAGCTTATGAAGGACATGCCTCCTTTCCTCACGGCCTGCACTGGCATGGACGCCCTCACCCACTCCGTAGAAGCCTATGTCTCGACGATAGCGACACCGATAACAGATGCATGCGCGATAAAATCAATCGAGCTAATTTCCGAATATCTGCGCAGGGCGGTGTCCAACGGCGCCGACATGGAGGCCCGCGACAAGATGGCGTACGCCGAATATCTCGCAGGGATGGCGTTCAACAACGCCAGCCTCGGATATGTCCACGCCATGGCGCACCAGCTTGGCGGCTATTACGATCTGCCGCACGGGATGTGCAATGCGATACTCCTCCCCCACGTCTCAAACTACAATCTCATCTCCAGGCTCAGCCGCTTCGCCGACATAGCCGCCGCCCTAGGTGAGAACATCTCCGGCCTTTCCGAAAGGGAGGCTGCGGATGTCGCAATACAGGCGATCAAGACTCTTTCCGCCGACGTTGGGATCCCTTCCGGGCTCAAGGAGCTCAACGTAAAGGAGAAGGATTTCGAGATCATGGCGAATAACGCCATGAAGGACGCATGCGGATTCACAAATCCGCGCGTACCAACTCTCAAGGACGTGATTGGGATCTACCGGTCGGCGATGTGACAGGATTAATACTGTCTTGCATTCATTTGATATGGCAATTCTGCTAAAGTATGTCGGGTTTTAACCCGACGATTATTGGCGGTTTAAAAACCGCCTTACTTTTTGAATGCAACTCGGTATAGGAAGGCTACTGGAACAGTTCTCAGGCGATTCCGGACAGATGCTTCCGCATTGACTTGAACGAGCAGTGAGAACCCCTGGGCCAGAACTGGAACTCCCCGGTCTCGCGGAGCATCTTCGCATATTTCATGTTGAGATCTCCACGGGCGGATACGAACTGGCCCCAGAATCCGAAATGCCATTGCACGTCCCTGCTCTCAGGCCCCATGTTGTCAATCCATTCCTTTGGAAAATATTCCAGCCACTTCGGCAGGGAGTTCAGCCAGGTATGTGTCTGGATGGTGTCCGCGCCGAACTTCTCTTCGGTCTGGTCCATCATCTCCATGAAGCATCCTACGAGGTATGAGCGGTCCTGGAAAATGCTTTTTGGAGCTATGGCGTTGCCGATATGGAAGTTCACCACGCGCGGGGCCTTTTCCGTCGGATTGTCATATTTCAGGCTTCCGCACTGGTACTCGTCGAACTTCGCCGTGCTGCCGTATGTGAGTTTTGCGAACTTCGCAATCGCTGGCGCCGCCACGGCGAGCGCCTCCTTCTCGAATTTGGCGGCGGAAGCGAAGATTTTCCTGTCTTCGTAAAGGGCGGTGATCCCGTCCTCCATCTTCAACCATTCCGGGCGCGCATAGTCTATTGCGGCCACGTCGAAATGCTTCGGCGCGGGATCGGTCTTCCTGCACAGGTCGGTCCTGTTCCTGAGAGCCTTGCGGAAATCCTCTTCGGGATGGAGCTTCATCCATCTCCACAGGTAGTGCAGCTGGAGCGCGGCGAACTGGCTGCCGAAATCCAGATGTTCCTCGAACGTCAAAACCTCAGAGCTCATCATGCTCCTTTCATATCCCCCGTCTGATCACAGGCCGATGTCTGCGGTGATGACACCGAGAAGCTTCCTGTCCTTGCCGTATACCGGGATGGAACAGGTGATCATGAAGATTCTGGCGCCATCAATGTCATAATATGGCTCACTCCATTCAGCCTTGCCCGACTTCACGGACTTGGCATACCAGTCAGCCGCGGCATAGTCATAGCTTGTCGGAGTGCTGCGCCTTTCAAACTTATCAGCGTTCCTGAATAAATAGGAAGATGCCTTTTTCCCAAGTTCAGGATTCATCGAATATGCGCTCCCGAGGATCTCCGGATTCCTTGAAAGGAATTTCTCGATTGCGCCGTAGATGTCCTCCGCCGCCGGAGGTTCATTCTGGAGCTCGACTGCAAACTGCGACAGCGCCTTTTCAATCTTCTGCCTCTTTTCGGCATTTGGAAGGCTTACAACCGACTCATGTGAATGTACGACCTGCCATTTACCTTCAATCTTCTGCCAGATCCAGGTTTCAGTAAGGTATTCCTCGTAGTTTTCGCCGGTCTTGGCTACAGACTTGCCTTTTCCTACAGCTATCCATACGGCTGCATCAGGTCCCAGGGCCTTCACATATTTCCTGTCCCATTTCATGGACATGGTCTTGAGGGATCCATATATTTTCCCCATGTAGTCGGCAAGCTCGCCGCGGGTATACGGCTTTGAGTCGAAGAAGAATACGGCGTCTTTGTCTGTGGCGAGAGGGGAGAGCGTCTTTCCGGCGTCAAGGGTCAGGGCTGTCGCGGTAAGGTCGTCCATGAGTTTTCCGACCGCGGCGGCGGCCTCCGAATTGTCCTGCGCCCGTAATGCCGTAGTTTCCGAAACTTCGACGGATATGCATCCCGCCAAAGAGAAAAACAGCACGATTGAAAACACTCCGAGTAAAACTTTCTTCATGGTTCCTCCTTATTTATGCCTGCCGGCTAGATACCTATATTTTGAAATTAACACGATATTAACCCGGATATTGTTAGATTTCAATAACTCCTGGGACAGAAAATATTCGAATGCGGCATTGCAATGCCATAAACTGAATTAGGCTTCACCGGAACCAGGTAATCCAGGCCGTTTTCCTGAGCCACGGTCAATTTTATCTTTTCCGAAAGGGAGTCGGCTGTCGCGGCTATCTCCTGATCCGTAAATCCTGCGAACCTCGCAGAACGTCCGAGTTCCGGCATCACCGTAATGGAAACTGAAGCGGCGAAGGCGAGGAATTCCTCAAGCAGCGCATGGACTCCCCTCAGCGGAGGATTTGAATTCTTGCAGCGTATCGCGAAAAGCCACAGCATTGCGAATTCCGCAGGGGAGAGCTCCAGTTTCGCCTTTCCAATCTCGCATTCGAGGGTGTCGGGGCGCAGCACAAGATCCGGGAAGATTATTCCTTCCTTGTGGGCCTGCCTGTCGATGAAGTCAGATTTCTTGTCAGCCATATTTATCAACGCAGAGTCGCAAAGGCGCAAGGATAATTATTTCGAGAGATTGAAATTACCTTATGGGATAATCAAAAGAATTCTTCTCTGCGTCTCTGCGCCTTCGCGTTATGCCCTCTTATACCAGGTTTTCAGCGGCGAAATCAACGGCGTTGCGGAAGATTGCGACTCCCTGTCCCTCATCCGGCAGTTCGCCTTTCAGCTTCTCAGTCGTCCAACAGGGGGAATTGAACGGGGAGAGATAGGCCTCTGGATGGGGCATGAGCCCGAATATCCTGCCAGTGGTGTCGCAGATTCCGGCTATGCTGTTGAGGGATCCGTTCGGGTTGTCGGGAAACTTGCATTTCACATTCCCCTTCCCATCGCAGTATCTCAGGGCCACGAGGTTCTCCTTCTCGATCCGCCTGAGGACCTTTTCATCGGCGACGAACTTGCCTTCGCCATGCCTGATCGGCAGGAACATGTTCCTTATGCCCTTTGTAAAGACGCATTTGCATTTCGGATTGCCCTTCAGGTGGATCCAGTCGTCCCTGAACGTCCCGCTGTCGTTATGGGCGAGAGCGGCCTGCTGTATGAAGTATTTTCCGTCCAGTGCGGGAACCAGGCCGAGCCTGGAGATGGTCTGGAATCCGTTGCAGATGCCGATGACAAGCCTGCCGTCGGCGACGAACTTCTCGAGCTGGTCCCTCATGCGGAACTTGATCCTGTTCGCGAAAACAGTCCCTGCGCCGAGATGGTCGCCGAAGGAGAACCCTCCTATGAACGCCAGTATGTGGAACTCATCCATATTGCCGGCGCCTGCGAGGAGGTCGTTCAAGTGTATCTTCTCCGGCGCCGCTCCGCAGATCCTGAACGCCGCGGAAGTTTCCGCCTCGCAGTTCAGTCCGAATCCTGTGATTATCAGCGCCTTTGCCTTTTTCCGTTGTCTTTTCATGTTCATTTTATCTCCGCGGGGATGTATAAGAGGAATTTGCTGCCTTTTCCCTCCTGGGATTCGACGAGAATCCTGCCTCTGAGGTTGTCCACGATGATTATCACCGTGGAAAGGCCTATGCCGGTCCCCTTTGAACCTTTCGTCGTGAAGAAAGGCTCAAAGATGTTTTTCTGGACGTCCTTTGACATGCCAATCCCCGTATCGGAAATCGTAAGGAGCACATGCGGGACCTGGTTTAAGTTCTTGAGAAATATCTCCGGGCTGTCCTTCTGGACAAGCTCGGTCTTGATAGTCAGCGTGCCGCCGTCGGGCATAGCGTCCCTGGCGTTTATGGAGAGGTTCATCAGGAGCTGTTCGATCTGGGAGATGGACGCCCTGATGAAAGGAAGGTTCTTCTCCAGATCCAGCTCTATGGAAATCTTCTTGTCGAAGAAACGCCGTAGTATGTTGGAGGTGCTCTCGATGCAGTTGTTGACGTCTATTTCGGCATCGTGCGCTGCGGCCCTCTGATAGAAGTTGGTAAGCTGGCTGGTAAGCTTTGAAGCCCTGTCCGTCAGATCCTGTACCAGCTTCAGGTCGTTGTCAGTCACCTTGCCTTCCCCTTTGAAAATGTGGGGGACCCCCTTCATAAGCTGGACGATGTTGTTGAAGTCGTGGGCGATCCCGTTGATGAATATGGCGGATGTCTCCATCTTCTGCGCCTGGATGAGCTGCCGCTCCAGCATCGCCGCATAGTTCCTGGCGACAAGTATGTATGTCAGCACCAGGAATCCCGCCATGAAAAGGAAGGTCAGGGAAGGATACAGGCAGTATGACTCGAGGAATTCAAATCTCGGCAGGGCGTCGTTTATCTCCTTCGCAGAGGCGTCGATGCAGACGAACCAGGCCTGGTTCCTCCCGAAGGTTATACCGCTGTATGAAAGGTATCTGTCGACTTCCTTGCCGTTTTCCACAATGGGATAGGTGGTAATTCCCTCCTTCTCTTCCTTCATCTGCTTCAGGAGGGAGACTCTCAGCTCTGTCTTCAGGGACATCTCGGTGATCTTCTCGGAATATCCGGGGAGGAGTATCTCGTTGCCGTCGCCGTCCACCATCAATGTCTTCCCTATGCCCCTC
>CAZDNQ010000039.1:0-16739 GCA_964506605.1 uncultured Victivallis sp.
TTAAGCTTTTTATCATGGGGTTGCGGATGAAGGAGGGAAAGAACATGATGGCCGAGGCCGATCGCGTCAGGCGGCAGTCGTTCACCCTCATTGAACTCCTGGTCGTGATCGCCATAATCGCGGTGCTTGTGTCCATGCTGCTGCCGGCCCTCAAGAAGTCAAAGGACATGGTGAAGGGCGTGGTCTGCCAGAACAATCTCAGGCAGGGCGGACTTGCCAATATGAACTACGTGTCCGACTTCAACGGCTACTACCCATACGGGATCCATGACGATCCGGCGACGGCGACGGGACTGACCCCCGGCGATTCGCCTTTCTTCCTTTATTTCTCGCTCTACAATGTTTCCACCTCGATGTTCCAGTGCCCCATGGATCCGATGACCGAGAAGAGGGACTACATGTGGAACCAGGCCGGCAATTTCAACGCTCCAGATCCCCAGCATACGGCTTTCTGGAACGGTGTTCGCGTCCCTTCACGCCCCTCAAACGACAAGAAGGCCGCGAGCTACGGGTTCAACTCGAACATGTTCTTCCTGCGGGACGACTATGGCAACAGGAAGAATGCCGCGTTGAAGGAATCCATGATCGCGAGTCCGTCCCGCTGGGGCTACGAGGTCGATCTCACGCGCATAGGGCTGCCTTTCATGCTGGTATGGTATCTGGATCCGACAAGGTATCCGACATATGACGATGCTGGCGGCTATCTGTTCTGGAGCCATAACTCCCATGTCAATTTCCTGTTCGGCGACGGACATGTAGAATCAGTGGCGCAGATAGGGATTTCCACCCAGGTGATAACCCAACCCTGGGACAGCAAGCCTACGCCGTAACTGAAAATTTCAGAGAAACTGGAATTCAGGACTTGAAAAGACAGGGGAGAAATATTATAATTATTGCACAAACATTATTGCATGTATATTTCATAGGTGCTGTGATGAGGAAGAAAAGGCAAAAACTTTTTCGTGGTCACTCGGCAGCAGTCGATAGCGGACTACAGCAATCGTTCACCCTAATCGAATTACTAGTCGTGATCGCCATCATTGCAATACTCGCCGCCATGCTCCTTCCAGCGCTCAAGAACGCCAGGGAGCTGAGCAAGATGACCGTCTGCCAGAACAACCAGAAGCAGATCGGGCTTGCGAACGACGCATATATTACCGACTACAACGGTTTCTATCCCTACGGCCTCCAGGATCCTCCGAGCCTTGCGACCGGCATGTCGAAAGGAGACTCTCCTTTCTTCCAATACTTCGCCCTCTACAAGATTCCGGGGAACACTTTCCAGTGCATGTGCGATCCCAAGAACCAGACCTGGGACTACTACTGGGGGGAGAACTGCAACTACGGCCCGAACGAGCCCGACCACAACAACTTCTGGAATTCAATCAAGTTCAACAGCCGTCCGTCCAGCGACAAGAAAGCATGCAGCTACGGGTTCAACCATAACATCATCCTGCGCGCCGCCCAGGTTAAGTTCTCCGGACTCAAGGACACGATGGTCGCCAATCCGGCGCGCTGCGGCATCCTAGCCGACGCCCTGAGGGTCGGAGTTCCCTGGGGCTGGTATTATCTTGATCCGGTGCGCCAGCCGACCATAATGACAGACTTCCTCAACTGGAGCCATAACAAGCGCGTGAATTTCCTGCTTGGCGACAGCCACGTTGAAAGCTTTGCACAGATCGGCGTATCGTCGGAAGTCATAATGGTCCCATGGGACAAGAATCCGACGCCCTAATGATCAATATCGGCATAGCCTCAACCAAACTGAATATCCAATATCGAACAAGGAATATCGAATAACGAAGTAATTTTTAATGAATATGAAGGGGAGATGATATGAACCGCATGGGAAAATTGATTTTTACATCTGTAATTGCCGTAACCATGACTTTCCTTTCGATGCTTGCCGCCGAAGAAGCTCTGCCGAAAAGCTTTGATTTCAAAGATGACTTTTCCAAATACCAGAATGGGCGCGTGCCTTCTTCCTGGTCCACCACAGGCGCCTGGGAGATCAAGGGAGGGGCCCTCCGCTGCACCGACCAGCGCAAGGCCTTTGCGACTGTCGCAGATTCCTCCTACGGCGGAAAGGTCGTGGTCGAGGCGGATGTCACGCCTCAGGCTCCGGCAGGCGCCGACTGGAAGACCTGCGGCATCGCCGTCATCAACGACATGAACAACTACTGGTTCCTATCGTTCACGGAATTTCCGAACAAGGACAACTCCAAGCATCTGATCGAGTTCAACGAGATGCTCGACGGGAAATGGCAGGCGAACAGGAACGGTGAGACGGCCCTCTCCGATCTCGGTCCTTCAAAAGGCGCCACATGGTCTACCGGCACAACGTACAGGATGAAGATCGAAATGACTGCCGACGGCGTCAAGGCTGCGATATCAAAGGCTGGAGAAGTGATATTCCAGCAGGGATTCAAGTTCGAAGCCGGCAGGAAAGCAGTCAGACAGGGTACTCCCGCAATGATCAGCCAGGCATGGGACTGCCTCTACGATAATGTCACAGTTTCAGTCGCCGACACTGCCGCAGTACCTGAGACCGCCATACACAGGAGGATCGCGATCCCGAAGTCGGCGATACTCCCCGGAGAATATGAGTACAAGGACGATTTCGCGAAATACGAGAACGAACATCTTCCGCCCTCGCCCTGGAAATGCTCGAGCTTCTTCTGGGAGATCAAGGAAGGGCAGCTGCACAGCGCCGACAAGGACAAGGTTTTTGCGAACATCGCAGACGCGCCAAACGCTTCCACCGTGCTCGTCGAAGCGGACCTGACCGTCAACGGCGCTGTCGGCGGCAGCTGGAAGAGCGCCGGCGTGGCGATAATGACGGACCGCAGCAATTACTGGCTGTTCTGCCTGACCGAGCTTCCTACCGAGGGCAAGAATCCTCCGAAGCATCTTATCGAGCTCAGCGAGATGCTCGAGAACAAGTGGCAGGCGAACACCGGCGGCGACAATATGCTTTCCGATCTAGGGACGGCTAAAGGCGGCACCTGGTCGTCCGGGACGCAGTACAAGCTCCGCCTAGAGATGACTTCGGAGGGGGTACGGGGGACTATATATGGCGGCACAGGAGAGGTGATCTACCAGAAGGGATTCAAGTTTGACGAAGGGAAGAAGGCTGTGAAATGCGGGACTCCTGTGTTTTGGAACAACGGGTTCGACTGCCTCTACGACAATGTGCAGGTTGCGATGAAGGACATTTCCAAGCAGCCTGTTTTCAACAGCAGGGATGCCGCGCAGAAGCAGCCGGAAGTCAAGGCGCCCCCGTACAACACAGCTCCGATGAGCGACATGAAGTTCGACGCCACCGGCTTTTTCCGCGTGCAGGAGAGGAACGGCGTAAGCTGGTTCGTGGATCCGAAGGGTTTTGCGTATTTCTCAGTCGGCGTGGAGCAGGTGAAGTACAACGGACATTTCAGTCCGAAGCTGGGATATTCGCCGTACCAGAAGAACGTGCAGGAGCTGTATGGGAATCCGGAGGCGTGGGCGAAGGAGACCAGCAGGAAGATGAAGCAGTTCGGATTCAACACCGCGTCGGTCATGAAAAACAGGCCGGGGCAGACATATCTCGACGGAGTCGCGTATACGCTCATAGTGCAGATGGGTTCCGGTTTCGTGGGATTTTCGGATCTCTCGCCTATCACCATCAACGGGTTCCCGAACGTCTTCCATCCGCGCTGGCAGGAGTTCTGCGAATACAGGGCGAAGGAGTTCTGCGAGAACCTGAAGAACGATCCGTGGCTCCTCGGATACTACATCGACAACGAACTCGACTGGCATGGCAGCAACTGCGCCGCGTTCTTCATCCACACCACGACCGGAAAACCTCTGGAATACGGACTGATCCTCGACATACTGAACAAGCCCGACAACCATTCCGCCAAGCAGGCTTTCTTCAGGTTCCTGACGGACAAGTACAAGGACATCGCCGGGATAAACAAGGCATGGGGCACGAAGTTAAAGGACTTCGGCGATGTCACGTCCGCAAATGTATTTGTCAACGGTGATCCGATCCCGCTGGCGAAAGGAGATGCGCATGAGTTCCTCAGGATAATAGCCGACAAGTACTACAGCGCTTCGGCGGCGGCGATCCGCAAGTTCGATCCGAACCATCTCATCCTCGGGACACGTTTCGCAGGCTGGTCGCAGGATCCCGTCTGGGAGATGTGCGGCAAGTACTGCGACATTGTCAGCGTGAACCATTACGGGTTCGTCGATCTCGAGAACGGTACGGCAAAGGAGACACGTGAAATGCTGAACCACGTTGTCACTCTCTGCAGGAAGCCGATCATACTGTCAGAGTGGAGCTTTGTGAGCCTGGATTCCGGGATGCCGTGCCAGCATGGCGCAGGAGAAAGGTTTGATACCGAGGAGCAGAGGGCCGAGGCGTTCCGCGTGTACCAGTCCCTGATCTTCGAGCAGCCGTTCATTGTCGGTTCGGATTATTTCATGTGGATAGACCAGCCGTCCGGCGGTATGGCGTCGGCGTCGAACCCCGAGGACTGCAGCTATGGAATTGTGAACGAGAAAGATGTGCCGTATCCATTGGTCTCCGCGATGGCAACGAAGATAAACTCGCTTGCCGTCCCGCTGCACAGGCAGGATGTTCCGAAACTTAAGATCGATTCCGCGAAAAGCTGCGTCGTGGTCGAAAACATCTCAACTGAAGCCCGCGAATGCGCGGTCGAGATCTTCGAGGACGGCATAAAGCGCGAGGAGAAGGTAAAGCTCTCCGATGCGAAGCCGGCGGAGATACCGTTGCTGCCAGGAACGAAGGAAGGACCTCATTATATTATGGCAAGGGCATATATTCCCGGACTTGTTTCGACCGACCGCCAGAGCCAGTACATAAGCGGTGTAGTGTGGAAGTCCAAGGCGCCGGAAGGCGTCTCGGTCGTGTCAGTCGCCAATCCCACAGGCAAGCTGATTGAAAACCAGATCGTGAAGCTCGGGACTGGGCAGGTGATGTCCGGAGGGAAAAATACACCGTGCGTGGTTAAGCCATATGCTGAAGGAACTGAAGTCGCGCAGCAGCTTGAGACCGGCGACAGCGGAGACGGCGAAATTGTCTTCCTCGTCGACAAGCTTGAGCCCAGGTCCGCAAAGTTCTTCCGAGTGGAGGCAAGCCCCGGCAGGAAGTTCATCGGATGGGAAACAGTAAATCTTCCGTATGAATATGACAACGGCAGGATGTCGTTCAGGAAGAACGCCGATACGGCTGTCATGCTGGACGAGGTTTCACTTGACGGGATAAAGCTCGGGAAGATGGAGGCGCTGATCCATGAGAAGCTGCCGCAGGACACCTGGCTCCCGGCGAACAAGATCGTATCGGTGAAAGGGAAGCAGGGTCCGGTTCAGGTCACTCTTGAGTACCAGCTGGAACTCGACAGCGGGAAGAAGATTGCGGCGATAACCGAAGTCGACGCCAACGGCAAGATGAAGGAGCCCCAGAACACTCCGCAGGGTGCATTCCAGACATCATACAGGATATGCATCTCGAAGGGGGTCCCATTCTATACGGTGCAGTTCCGCTCGATCAAAAACACCTCTGCGAATCCATGGCGCTTCGAACATTATTTCCATCACATGCCTTCATTCATCGGGGGCAGCCAGCAGGACGATCTGCCTAACAACGGAAAGCTGGTGACGGAATACTACGAGCCGACGATACTCTGGTACGACGCCAAGGTCGGCGCGGGTTATGGGGCTGTACGTCCGAGGAGCCTGTACGGAAGCACGTTCTACATCGATCCATCCGGACGCGAGCACGCCGACCTGTGCAGGATGCTCAGGATGAACATGTTTCCCGGGCAGTCCTGGGAAACCGACTGCGAACCGGAAGTCCCGATCTTCGGCTGTAAGGGATCGGAAGACCAGAAGCCCTGGATCGCCGCATCCCATGACGTAAGGACTCGCGCTGAAGTTACGGTGCAAGTAGAAGCAAATGGGAAGAAATAAAATTTTCATTGAAAACTTAAAGAACATGCCTTGCGGCATTAACTACAAACGGATTCCATATCCAATTTGAAACTTGTTTGTAGTCAAGCCCGCAAGGGCTGTTCTTGAACATTTCAAAAGGAGGATAATATGACAGGACGGACGGACAGGAGAGCCTTTCTTACAGGTGCGGCATTTACCGGGGTTGCCATACTGGCTGGTGCAAAATCAGTGCAGGCCGCTGAGCTCAGCGCGCCTTCCCAGATGCTTGACGTGAGCAAGGAGGGGTCGGTCGCCGCCGCATATGCGAAAAGTCCGCGCGGACTGTACTTTCCTCCGGGCGACTACATGCTTCCTGCCGAAGGGCTGGAGATCGATTCCGGCGCAGTGTGGCGCGGCGACCGAGCACGGCTGATACTGCCGGCAGGATCAACTGCGCCGGCGATCCGCACGAAGATGCTTGCGGAACTCAAGGGTAGCAAAAAGGCCGAAGGTCCGCACGGATTCGTCCTCGACGGCCTGATCATCGACGCCAACGGAGGTCCATACTGCGCCCAGTTCTACGGCAGCGGATACCAGATCCTCGGATGCGACTTCATTGGATGGCGTACTGCCGGAATCTCCTCGGAATGGGGTGACGGCGGAGAGATCCCGATGGAGGCGCACATCGAACGGTTCCGTGTCTATGGCGGGTATGGAACAGCCGGGATCGAATGGGCCGGACCTCATGATTCAACCTTCGTCAACGGCGAAGTCTGGACACTCGAGCACGGACACAAGATGGATTATGCGATACGCACTTTCGGAAATGCGATAGGTGAACGGTTCATCGGCGTCCATACCTGGGGCCGCCACGATGTCGGCTACTGCCTGGAACGGGAGACCTATCTGAGCATGTGCACCGCGGAAGGGGCCTTTGAGGCGAATGTCTGGTTCAAGACGAAGAACTGCCAGATGATCGGGGGCACCATCTTCCATGCGGGCGCGGACGTGCCGACGGTCGGGATCCGCTACGGCATCGAAGGGGCTTCCTCCGGTGTCGACTCGTGCGAGGTAAGCGGCGTGAAGATGCACAACTTCCACGGAAACGCACGTCCGATCCACTTCGCAAACTCCTGGGGAAACCGCACCAGCATCGTCCTGAGATCCGGCGGTCCCACCGCCCTCAGCGCCGCATGGAAGGGTTCACCAGCCGGGAACGATGTCATCGACATCTTTTGCAACGACAACCCTGCGCTGTCGATGGTGCGCGATCTGCGACAGAGGATGACGAAGTAGGTACGTGCTTAAGCATGTACCATCTTTATTTAGAATGGGACAGGCTTCCTTCGACAAGCTCAGGACAAGAAAGACCGTCCCTGCTCTAAGAACGTGCAATAAATTGCACTACTACGAACAAATTGAATATGGAATAATCATTCAGGAGAATATTTCGGTGAAGAGTATCTCATATCAGACCCCGGACGGAATTGCATATCTTGCGGAGCCAGATGATCCAGTGATTGTTTGCATGAAAGGAAAAACATCTGATGGAACGCCAGCCTCCGTGCTGTCGAAAAGCCGTTGCGGAGCCCGGCATGCCGATGAAACTCCGGATCCGAAACTTGTGGCTGATATTGTCCGCACCTGCGACGACTGCCTTGCATATCTCTCAGGCACGTCTAAAAATGACTCCCAGTACTACAAGGACGGATTCTGGCATTTCAAGAACGAGGTGCTTGCCTGCGAGGGCGGACCGGCCGGAATGGCGGCGGCGTTGTGGAAATGGCGGGAGGCGCATCCGGACGCGATGGACAGGAAGGCGAAGGCGAGACAGGCCTGGCTCTACAAGGTCGCGGTCGAGACTTTCGAAAAGGTCATTTCTGATTTCCAGAATCCGGACGGCTCGCTGAAGGACCCGCGGAGCCATGCGATATTCCTCTATGTCGAGATGGCGAACACCTACCTGCTGCTCCGGGATACTTTCCCTGCAAAAACAAGTAAACGCTGGATCTCCGTGATGAAAAGGCAGGCGGAGTTCATGATGGGCAAAGGTGAGATTCCGGATTCTTCGAAGAAGGGATGGAAGGGGACGGATGGATGGTATACGAACGGGAACGTCGAGATCTGCGAGGCCGAATGGCTCTACATGCTATGGCTCGCCACAGATGACAAGATCTACAGGGATCTTTTCGAGATCCAGTGGAGACATGTCCTCAATCCAGATCAGGTCCAGTGGAAGGGGTTTGGATTCTTCTATCTGAAGTATCCGAAGAAGGATGATGGTTCCGACGGCAGGGGATACATCACTGAACGGCCGTCGAAGGATGATCTCAGACATTATCCTGAGAAAGTCGATCTTCCCGGATTCGACTACGACTATTCGCAACTGCAGCTCAGCATCGCCGCAAGGCTGTACCTGAAATCACATGATCCGCGCGTACTTCGCGTGATGAACCTCGTTTTCAATGCGATGGATCCGCACGTCGACAGAAAGACTATGATCATGGATGGAAATGGCGGGAGCCGCCATTCGACGGTCATGCCTTTCTTCACATGCGCCCCGGAAGTGCTGGCTTGGAACGGCGGGCGCGCAGACCTCATGCCAGTTGCCGGGGATCATTTCAGGAAGGCGTTGAAGAAGGCATATCTAGACAATGCGAAACTACAGCAGGGCTATCCCGGCCTCTATCGCGGATACGGCTACGACATGGAGACTCTGCTTGAGGCGGTAATGTAAAACAGGCAGGACCTGTACTGAGCTTGTCGAAGTATGCCGGCGCTGAATTATGTTACGGCAGGACCGACCTGATCCTCTTCACGATTGACGACATCGGTTCGTCCGCAGGAGCGCCGAAGACGATTATCGCAGGCTGGGGTTCTGCGAACTTCGCACCTGGTTTCAACATCATGTCGACAGTACGGTAGGAGTCCGGATGCTGTCCACCTTTCTCATCAAGCCAGTACTTGATCTCGAAGTCCTGCTGCCTTATACATAATGTGCCATACTGCTTTCCTGCCTTGTCATCCTTCCATGCCGACACAGGCAGATAATACTGCGGGACTTTCGGTCCGTTGACCAGATCCCCGTCCGCCGATCCACCGATGAACGAGTTCGCATAATGGTAGTAGTTCATGAATTTCCACGGCTTTGTATCAATGTTCTCGAGCCAGAGGAACTGGGAGAGGAAGAACGGCTGCATGGAATATATGGTGAACCGGTATGCCGTGCGGAAAACATTGTCGCGCACGAAAACCATGTCAACGACAACCTTTGAACTCTCTTCAGAAGTCTTTATCAGCTCGATCCTGTCCGGGGCCAGCCAGTCATTGCTGTCCAATTTCTGGTGGATGAGGGGTTTGAAGCTGCCAAGGACCATCCCTCCCATTTCGATACTGTCCCAGGCATTGCCGGAATCCTTGTCCTTTATCAGTTTCAAAATTCCGTTGTCGACGGTTATTTTCCTTCCGTCGTTCTCGACCATGATGTTCCTGGTCGATCTGGCAATAGATACGGCCCTGCCAGGCATCGGCTTTTTAACATTCGTCTCACCTGCATGGATCTGATAGACCTGCGGATTCAGTTTTGCGAACATCGCAGTAAGCAGCTCATACGGCTTGTCGTTCTCGTTGACCAGCCCGTAGTTGCTGTCCTCGGGAAATCCGCTTGAGATCCCGAGCGCCGGCTCGTCGGCGTACATGAAATAGTCGCTGCCGACCATGTAAGGGCGGCTGAACAGGAGCCCCTGCATCAGCTCGCAGCATCTCGTCTTCTGCTCCTGGGTGTCGACACGCATCCCCGCCCCATTCATGCACGGCAGGAGTTTGCCGGTCGAATCTACGGCGTCCAACGCCGGAAAACTCCATTCCGTTACCATCATCGGCTTATTGGAACTGGCGAAATATTTGTCCAGCATCTTTTCCGTGCTGCTGATGTCTCCGGTCTCAAAGTCTACTCTGGGATATACGTTCACGGTGACAACGTCGCAGTATTTCCCGCAGATGTCCCAGATGTCCGCAGGAGCATGTCCTGCGAAACGGCATCCGAGGATCAGATGGTTCGGGTCATATTTTCTTATCGCGGCGCACGTGATCGAGAAATATTTCTCTGCAAGCAGCCTGGCAAAGCCGTCGGCATCGCATTTTTCCGCCGCAACGTGCGCGGGATCATCGGCGGGCCTTGCAAGAGCCCAGTTGCGGAGATCTCCCTTCGGCGCCTTCCCGAACCAGTCGAGTTCGTTGTCTATGTAATAGCCGATCAGCCAGGGATCATCCTTCATCTTCGCGCAGACCTGTCTTGCCTTCTTGTCGCAGAATTTCTCGAACCTGGGATTGAACACGTTCGGGAATCCGGTCCAGTTGTCCTTCGGAACGAGCGTGTCGGCAAACGCGAAATCCGTTCCCATGTTCAGGAATTCGGTATGCGGAAACTCCTTGTGCCGGAGGGAATCGGAATTTCCGGCGACAAGAGTGTTGAACCCCCATTCCCTCAGCCTCTTGAGAGCCTCCTTGTCCCATGTCTCCTCGTTGCCGTACTTCTTCTCGACGATCTTGTGCATCGGGGCGTAACCTAGCTTCTCGCACCAGTGCGCGAAATAATTGACATGTCCGACTCCAACGGCATAGAACCCATCTCCCTGCGGCGTGAACAGCCACCATTTCCCATCCTTCTGCCCGGTATGGAAGAAGCCGGTAGCCTTGTCTTTCACCGATTTGCTGCCTGCTACGTTGCACGGCGGATAAACTTCCTCCTTGTTCACATCCGACACGGCATCATCGACTTTTGCGGAGAAATTGTCGAACCTCGTCTTAAGTCCGCCATTGTCCAGCCCGGGCCGTCCGGAGCTCACCGCGCGCCCGTCGAACTTGTATGCCAGCCGGACCTTTACAGTGCCATCCTGCTCGGTAAGTTCTCCCTTGATCCCGTCTGAAGACATTTCCAGTTTCATCTTGTATGTTTTTCCGTACTGCCAGTCGAAATCACCGCCGGTATTTTCGCTCAAAGTCAGTTTTGAATCGGTGGAAGTCTGGGCGTTCCAGTTTCCGTTCATCATTTCCGAAAGCTCCATGAAATGCTTCTTTCCTGCGCTCTCGGGAGACTCCACCATGGCGAAATGCCAGTAGTTGCTGTCGGACTGCTCTATGACAAGACCGGATATCTTCCAATCGGCCTTGAGTGGCGATTCAACTGTGAGCGACGCTTCAACTGAGACCTTCCTCCCCGAAGGGACTTTGATGGGATATGCGAAATTCTTTGGAGAATCCGTATTGATGAGGGAGCCGTTCTGAATTTCCCAGCTTATACTCGAGGTATCCCATGCCGAAGACGCATCGTCACCGTCCTTGTACCCTGAAAAATCATCCTTGAACTCGGAAGCGGCGGAAAGGTTGGATACCATTGCTAGAATGGCCAGAATAGCCAAGGTTTTTTTCATATTTCCCCTACTATATTTATTTTGTTTTACGTCAGGCTTCCGCCTGACCTTGGAGTGCGGTAACAGGAATCCCAGTCAACCGACGGGAAAAATGTCTGTGTCACTTTCATCCCAGCTCGAAAGTAGTTACGCCGAAGATCCGGTCCAACGGGAGTTCAGGCGTACCGTTCAGGTACATCCGTGCCGTGGAAAAAACCTCCTTCATCTGGAAACTTTTCGTGATTTCCATTGCGCCTGCGTTCACTTCAGGAGCATCCAGGAAGAAAGGTTCCCCCTCGCCTGCAAAGTTCGCAAGTCCGACAAACAGTTTTTCGGCAATATCGTCCGAATCCGCAAAAAGCGGTCCTATCTTGAATCCCTGGATGCATTTCCTGATGACGCCATATCCTGTCAGTCTCTTGTCCGGGCCAAGCGAGCCAAGGGCGAGGCTGTCGGGCTGGGAGATCCAATTTCCGAGGAAGATCTTCCTATCGGCGGGAAAATGCAGCCTGTCATAACGGCATATCTCATCGAACGGTATCTTTGAAAGGACAATCAAGTCCTGAGGCACCGGAGCCTTCATCGAGATCCCCTGGAAACGGATGTTCCTGTATGCCATCTTGAAGCCGTAATGTCCGTAGTTCTTCACCTTCTTCAGGACGCCGTCCTGTCCGACGCACCTATTGCCGAGATATTGCAGGGCCTTTGTGCCGAGGTCCACGCCGATATGGTGTCCGCGGAGGTCGTTCCTGACAATGAAGAGGCCGATGAAACCGTAACTGTCATCATATGCGACCGCGGAAACAGATCCTTCCCGGACATCGCCCTCAGCCGCGATCAGGAATCCGTGGGGATCGGCGGAATGGAAGGTTTCAGCGTCGTGGAGTCCGGGGTTCCAGCCCTCCTCCGCGGCCCAGGCGATGGAGATCTTCAGGTCGTCGACTGACATTTCTCTTATGGTCATGCGCTTAAGATAGACCGGAAGGCAGGGTCAGGCAAATCCAGCCCTTTCCTTGTATGTTTGAAATATCGTCATTTCCCATGGAAATGCCTTTCTATGGCAGTTAAATTAAAGAATACATCTAGAGATATATCTAAATCATAAGGGGCTGAAAAATGAAAAGACTATTTTTCCGGATCTGCGTGCCAGCTTTTTCATTGCTACTCATTGCGAATTTCGCAGGGGCGCAGGAGCTGAAGGACATCGCGCTTCCGGCGCCGAAGACGGAGGGGGGCAAACCTCTCATGCAGGCTCTCAAGGCCAGACAGACCTCACGGGAATATGATGTCAAAAAGATTCCCTTGCAGACGCTTTCCGACATGCTCTGGGCTGCATTTGGAATAAACCGTGCCGACTCAGGGAAGAGGACGGCGCCGTCCACACGCAACTGGCAGGAGATCGAAATCTATGTCGTGATGGAGGAAGGGGCCTATGTATATGACGCAAAGGCCAACAGCCTGAAGGCTGTATCCGGCGGAGATTTCAGGAAAATGACAGGGTCTCAGGAGTTTGTGTTTGCCGCGCCGGTGAATCTCGTGTTTGTCGCGGACACCACTAAGATGAAGGGGGCTTCTCCGGAGGATCAGGCGCTGTACGCCGGGGCCGATACCGGATTCATATGCCAGAACGTGTATCTGTTCTGCGCGTCTGAAGGACTTGCCACCGTGGTCCGCGGACTGATCGGCGACAAGAAGGCCCTTGCCGGGGCCCTGAAGCTGCCGGCTGAAAAGAAGATCATACTGGCGCAGACAGTCGGATATCCGGCGAAGGAGCAACAGCTGGGCGCTGGAAATAATTGAACCATCCTGGAAGAGCACAATGCCACAGGCAGGAATGCCTGTGCTACTAAAATGAAATACATCTTGCTTGCATTCTTCGCAATATGCCTGTTCCCGGGCTCCGGCTGCACGTCGGTGAAAAGCGTACCCATGATCACGCAGGAGGAGGATCAGCGCCTTCTGGATCTTTCCAGATCCAGGAAGGACAAGAACATGGCTGACAGGATCACCATCGGCGTCCAGGATCCGAAGGACGACAATCTGAGGGAGGACGCCGAACAGCTGATGCTGTACTTTGAAATGACGGACTATGTGAAGGAGGCGGGATACGTCCAAAATCTTGCAGGAAAGCCGGACTACATAGTCGAATACATGGAACCATGCCGGAGCACGCGCATCCCGATGATGATCACGATTCCGTTCTACATCCTGTCGCTGGGGATCATACCGATGTATACATATCTGGACTGGGGCTATAATTTCACCCTCAGGTCTGCAGGCGACGGGAGCGAAATCCCCCTGGCTGCGGAATGCCATACATATGGTTTTTCCGGATGGATCTGCCTGCTCATGAACTGGATTCCCGGGTGGAGGCCCTATTCGATAAGCGGAGAGTACAAGCCGCTTGAGGCCGACTGCAGGATCATCCTCCAGCTCCAGGACATGAAGAAGGATATCTTAAAATCAGTCCCGGACAGGCAAATCCCGTAAGAAAATATATATTGATCCGTATTGGAATAAATGGATAATACAACCAAAAAAAGGTTTTGCTCCTATGCCGACATTGAATGTCCAGAAGGGATACAACAAGCAGGCTGAAATAAAACTTGAGAAGGGGGAGTTCGTCATTGGACGCGACCCCACCTGCGACCTGGTCTTTGATTCCGGAGACGTGTCCAGGAAGCATACCAGGATAACAAACGAAGGAAGCTGCGTAATCATCGAGGATCTCGGGAGCTCGAATGGCACCTTCGTGAATTCGGCCCCTATCGAGGGCAGACAGGAGCTGAAACACATGGACGTCGTACAGATCGGCGGAAACGTGTTCGTCTTCAACAACACGGATCTGGCCGTCGACACCGAGACCATGTCCATCAAGCGCCAGAGCGGGATGCGCACCTCCGAATATTACACCCCCGACTTCATGACGCTGATGACGAAGCGCATCGAGGCGAACATCAAGAGGGTGTTCAAGGGCAAGGACGAAGTGATAAGGAACGTGATTATATGCCTTTTCGCGGACGGTCATCTCCTGATAGAGGACATTCCGGGAGTCGGCAAGAGCATACTCGCGCAGGCGCTGGCGAAATCCATCCAAGGCACCTACAAGAGGATACAGTTCACGCCGGACATGATGCCCTCGGACATCACCGGGATAAACATATACGACGACTCCCTGAAGGACTTCAGCTTCATTCCCGGCCCGGTCTTTGGCAATATCATACTTGCGGACGAGATCAACAGGACCACGCCCAGGACGCAGTCGAGCCTGCTTGAATGCATGTCCGACTCGGTCGTGACCATCGACGGCAAGCCGCACGTTCTTCCGAAGCCGTTCTTCGTCATTGCGACGCAGAACCCCTCTGACTACCATGGCACGTATCCGCTGCCGGAACCGCAGCTTGACAGGTTCCTGATGAGGATTTCGATAGGCTATCCTGCGAAGGACGCCGAAAAGGAGATCCTCACATCCCAGATGAAGCAGCATCCCCTGAACGAGATCTCCTATGTCGTAAAGGCTACCGAGATATTACAATGCCATTCCCTGGTAAGGCAGGTGCATGTCTCCGAGCCGGTCAAGGAATATATATTGAACATCGCCGAAGCCACCAGGAAGCATCCTTCCCTATCTAACGGCTGCAGCCCCAGGGCCTCGCTCGCGCTGATGAGGGCCGGACAGAGCCTGGCGGCCTACCACGGCAGGCAGTATGTGATGCCCAGGGACATCTGGGAGTTGGTTCCGGCGGTGCTCGGGCACAGGATCTCCATGAAACTGAGGTCCCAGGGCGAATTCAAGAACACGTTCGACGTCCTCAAGGACATCCTGGAGAAGATACCGGTCAAGGAAGAAGAACAGAAACTGTAGGAAATGCCGAACCGCAGAATATAGAACTTCGAATATCCAATTATGAAGTAATTAACTTCGATATTCAATATTCGGTGTTCGATATTCCCCAGTTCATATCAAGAGGTATTCCCATGCTTCCATTTTCACCGACAATGCGGGGATGGGCGATGATATTCCTGTGCCTCGCCTCTCTCGGGGTCTCTCTTGCAAACATAAATCTTGCAGCGGGGCTGACGGCCGCATGCTTCTTCTCCGTACTCGCCGCGAGCTTCACGATGTCGGTTCTTTCAATAAGGAAGATAGATGTCTGGCGCAGCCCAGGCTCCGACTGCTGCGCCGGCGACAGGATCATCCTACCGGTGACAGTCAGGAACAGGGGCAGGTTCACAAGGCAGGCGTTCGTGATAAGGGAGAAGCTCCTCTTCGCGGAAAACCCTCTTGGCTGCACTGCGGTCGAGCCGCTTAAGCCCGGGGAGACCCGCCTCATCAACCGGGAGTTCAAAGCCGTCAGGAGAGGCGTCTACATGCTCGAGAGGCTCTATCTGATAGGAGGCGATCCGGCCGGCCTGTTCAGGAGGGTGAAAGCCTTCAGGATCCACGAGGAGATCACCGTATATCCGGAAATATCGCATGTTGCGTGGATGCCGATATTCAAGAAGAACAAGATCCAGGCGTCGACCTCAGGCAAGCCCATAGGCGTATCCGGCCTCGGAGAGGACTTCTTCGGCGTGAGGGAATACAGGAGCTCTGACAGCATGAGGTTCATCCACTGGAAGGCGACGGCAAAGCAGAAGAAGCTCATGGTCCGCGAATTCGAATCGCATTCCTCGGTCACCCTCTGCATACTCCTCGACAGCGAGAAGAGGAGGACGGGCCTAAATCCGCTGACCAACAATTTCGAATATCTTGTGAAGACCGCCGCTTCCATCTGCAACTACGCCTGCGGGATGTACTGCAGGATAATGTTCATCGCACCGGACGGCAGGACCGGGGAGACTGTCATTCTCAGCGGTACCGGCGCCGGGCTGCGCAGGGAGATCCTTGATCTCCTGTCGGTCATACAGTCCTCATCCACCAGCCTGGACTGCCTCATGGACATGGCCGACACCGCCGTTCCTCCTAATTCGATACTGTACTGCCTAACTCTTTCAGAGAACACCGGCCTGTCCTCCCATTTCGACCTGCTCATGCAGAGGGGGGTCGACATCAGGTGGATATCCGCGCCGATGGAGAATTTCTTCGCGCCCTACAGGATTTCCGAGAGATCGAAAACATCCTATTCCAAATATACAATTGTCCCTCCGGGGATATTGGACATCAACACGAACATCCAGAAGGTGCTGACCTATGGCTGAAGCGGCGGCGGCGGGGAAATTCACAATACCGGCGAGGACGGCCGTGCATCTGCTGTGCACGGCCTTCTACATGGCCGCTTCATCCTCCGCGATATGGCAGTACGGCAATCCGATGCTTGCGCACCTGCTCCTGGGGCTGGCGCTTCTTTCAGGCCTTTCAATATTCATAAGTGGCAAGATCCTTGGCTCTTT
>CAZDNQ010000040.1:0-16683 GCA_964506605.1 uncultured Victivallis sp.
CAAGGCGCTCCAGGCCCAGCCGCAGGAATGGCAGACGGCGTCGCCGACTTCGTCTATATCCCCGGTACGTATGCATTTCTGGAAGTTGACAAGCCTCTTCCCCTGCGGATGCTTCTGTCCGAGCAGGAACGGCACCAGCGGATGCATCCCTGCGGTGGTGAACAGCACGGTCGGATCGTTTTCAGGCACGAGAGGGGCGCTGCCGATTACGGAATGCCCCTTCGAAACAAAGAAAGACAGATATTTTTCCCTTAATTCTTTTGCAAACATGTTTTTGTTCCAGATGATAAGATTTAGATGTTTCCATATACTTGAAAAAGCTGGAAAACATAGCCATTGCCCGGGGGAAATTCAAGCGGTTATACTTTAAGGAACCTCTAAAAATCCTTCTATTGCGAATTTTAGTGGTTCCATTAATTGCGGAATTCGCAATGGAAGTTATAGTAGGGAAATTTTTAAAAGGTGCCGAATGAAAGATATATATAGCTGGAAGGCGAAGAGGGAGAAGAACGCAATCCTCGCATTCGAGGACGGTTCTGTCTTCAGGGGATACTCCATCGGGGCCCCCATAGACAGGGAAGGGGAAGTGGTCTTCAATACCGGGATGACCGGATACCAGGAGATACTCAGCGATCCGTCTTATGCCGGGCAGTTCGTAACCATGACATATACCCAGATCGGAAATACAGGTGTAAACCAGGCCGACATGGAGTCCCGGAAATTCTTTGCAAACGGTTTCATAATACATGAGCTCAACGATACAAGCAACTGGCGTTCGGAGGAGTCTCTTACTGAAGCTCTGGTCAGGCAGAATATCCCCGGCATCGCCGGAGTCGACACGCGCGCTGTAACCAGCAAGATTAGAAACGGCGGAACAATGAAGGCGTACATGTGCTGCAGCGGGAAGCTTTCCGCGGAAAAGGGCATCGCCAAGGCGAAGGAATGGGAAGGGCTCGACAACCAGGATTATGCTTCAAAGGTCTCCTGTGAAAAGACATATCATTGGGATACGGACGGCAAGATCACAAAATCCTGGGGCATATGCAGCAGTCTTAAAAAGACCGAATACAAAATCGTCGCCTATGATTTCGGGATAAAGTGGAACATCCTCCGCTCGCTGAGGCTGAGCGGGATGGACGTGACCGTCGTTCCCGCCAAGACCACCGCGCAGGAAGTGCTGAAGAAGAAGCCGGATGGGGTTTTCCTCTCAAACGGACCTGCGGATCCGGCGGCAGTCTCCTATGCGATCGAGGCTTCGAAAAAACTTATCGGAAAAGTCCCTGTAATGGGGATCTGCCTCGGGCACCAGATCCTCGGCATCGCCTGCGGCGGTGAAAGGATAAGGCTGAAGTTCGGTCACCACGGATGCAACCATCCGGTCAAGCGCCTCGAAAATGAGAGCATTGAAATAACTTCCCAGAACCATAACTTTGCGATCAAGGAGGATTCCCTCCCGTCCAACGTGGAAGTGACCCATGTAAATCTCAATGACCAGACTGTCGAGGGGATCAGGCACAAGAACGAACCGATGTTTGCCGTCCAGTACCATCCTGAAGCCTCCCCGGGACCTCATGATCCGCGTTACCTCTTCAACCAGTTCAAGGAACTGATGAACAGATAGGACCGGAGTCATCTTGGAAAGCTACCTGCGGCTCAATCCCTCGCTTGCGATTCTCGCAGGACTTCTATCTGGAATTCTTCCTTTTGCCATGGATCCCGGCACCGGCGTGATGGCGGCCATGGTCTTCCCCCTAGTACTGTTTGCGTTCTCATGCGCTTTTTCCAGCTGGAGAAACACCATAAAGATTGGAATATCCTCCGCAGCTGGATTGATTCTGGCAATTTCCGCTCGCAACCCCTCTGAAAGCCATTACGACTCAATACTGCCGCAGAGGAACTGCGGAGCAATCATCGAGGCCGAAGTTGATGATACGACATGCTCATCTTCCGAGGAATCAAGCTGGATGTCCCAGCCTTACCTGATGAGGATCAAGCTCAGAAAATTTAAATATTCCCGGACGGACACATGGAAAACCGCCGAAGGCTCATCAGCTGTAATTCTTCCAAAGGAATGTCCAAGACTTGGATATGGCGACACGGTCATAATGGAAGGGGCGTTCATCCTTCCTGATCCACCGCTTTTCAAAGGAGATTTCGACTTCAGACGCTATCTGCTTGCAAACGGTATAAGAAGGATATTCGATGCAGGATCCTGCGAGGTGGAATCAAGGCCTGGAAAACTCAACTTCTATCGCAATGTGATGGTGTTCAGGGACTTCCTCATGAACAAGAGCGTGGAAGGAATGAAGGATGTTGAAAACAAGAAGATAGGGGCTGCAATCAATTTTGGATGCCGTCAGGGATTGAGCGCCGAGGATAGGAAGAACTTTCTCAGGAGCGGGACAATACATATCTTCTCCATCAGCGGGATGAATGTTGCGATAATCGCAATCTTTCTCTTCTGGGCCTTGAGAGGCATTCCGTTCACAGCAAGACATCTTGTAGTCCCGGCTATAATATTCCTCTATGTATTCACGACAGGAATGCCTCCTCCGGCCGTCAGGGCTTTCCTAATGATAAGCGTATGGTGTATCCAGAGGGCTTTCCTATATCCTTCATCTTCGATAAATTCCGTCTTTTTTGCCGCGGCGCTCATACTTGTTTTCAATCCTTATGCAGTATTGGATGTAGGTTTTCAGTTCTCGTTCATAGTCGCCGGTTTCCTTGTCTTGTCCTGGAACAGCTCGGAAAAATGGGTGGCGTCCGCCATGGAACCTTCCAGATGGGTTCCCGTCCAGGGAGGATGGACAATCCATCTCTTAAGGGCAAAGTTCACCAGGAATGTATTTAGGGCTCTCATGACAAGCCTCATAGCATGGCTTGCCGGCATGGGGCTCTGCCTTGCCTACCAGGGGATATTCGTACCTTCCTCAATCATCACTAATTTTGCAATAGTGCCGTTTGTCTCAGTGTTTTTTATGGCGGTAGTGGCTAAAATAGCTCTTTTCCCGCTTGCGCCGGCTGCGAACTTCGCAGGTTCCATAGGTGAATGGTCCTTGGACGTGATACGTTCGGCAAGCGAGTTTGGAGCATCCTTCGGCAATGAATATCTTCTCAAGCCTCCACTGTGGATGATTGCCATATTCTATGTGGCGGTAGTGGTCCTCGCAGTATCTGAACGGAGAAAGGCATTTTTTGCCGCGGCCGCAGTAATTGTCGCCATGACAAGCTGCTGGTATTGGAATAACTCCTTCAGCGACGGATCAATATACGTTTTGAGCGGCGGAGAAAGCCAGGAACCCGTCATAGCAGTGTGCCAGCCCGGGAAAAGAGATGCTTTTATCATTAATGCAGGTTCAAGACAGACCACAAGGCCCCTGTTGAACATATTTGCCAAAAGGGGGATAAACTGTGTCGACACCCTTCTCATCTGCGAATCCCGCAAGGATTTCTGCGCCGGCTCAAAATACATCCTCGCAGGATCAAGTGTGTCCTGTCTTGTCATTCCCGAAAAATACAAGCAGAGCTGGTTCTCAAAAAAGACAGTGGAAAACGCATGGGGGTCGGGAACCTGGATCAGATTCATCCCTGAAGGATTTTCAAACGTGATGAAAAATGGAAACGTCTCGTTTTCATCGCGTGAATATGAAAAGGACGTTAAGGAATATCTTATCCGCATTTTCCTGCCTGAAACAATAATGGAAATAAAAATCCGGGACGGAGGTAAAGGCGTCAGGAGGCTTGAAATAGGCGCAACAGGCTCCAATAATATCAGCATGGAGCTTGTCAATGCCAATATCCCCGTCATTAAGGAATTAAAATTCTAAAGGAGGAGCTGTGAAAAAAGAGATCTTTGCTGGAATCCTGTCCATTGCCATCCTGTCCGGGTGCGCAACAAGTTTCGACAAGCTGTCCGCTGAAAAAAGGCTATCTTCAATCAATGTTGAGAGGATCGAGGCCGCTGATGCATCCCTGAAGAAACCGTTCAAGCTTGCGATCTTCGCAGATATGGAGACCGTGGAATCTTCAGACGAATATTATGAGAGCTGGGACTGGAACCAGACTGAAAACAAATTGATAGAATCATATGCGGAAGATATTAAGAAACAAGGAGTTGTGTCTTCATATTTCATTATTCCGGAACAAGGGCATTCCATCCAGGACATCAGTTCAGTAATGAAGGAAGCGGAGTCCAATGGCGCTGATGCGCTTCTGGCGATCAGAGGCATCGTAAAAGTCAACTGGTACATGAATCCGGCGGCTCTCCTGGATCCGACTATAATTGGAGCTTTATGGCTGCCTGGATCAAACAGGGATGCGATGATGCTCTCCCATCTGGACATGTGGAACCTTAAGAACCATGAGGTTGTAATTGCCGTTAAAGCGGACTGCATCAGGAAGAATGTAGCGCCGACTTTCTTTATAAGCACGGCCAAGACCGTCGACGAAGTCAAAATTGAAAGCCTGAGAAAGCTGCTGATCGAATTCAGGAGCAAAGTGACAAAGATGAAGATGGAATAAGAGATTTTGGGAAGGGGATCTACATGTATTTTTCCATCTTGGGATCGGAGGACATCTGCTGCAGGAGCTCCTTGATCTTTTCGGCGGAACGAGTTCTGCAGACAAGAGTCACGTCGTCGGTATGAACGACGATGGTGTCTTCCAGATCAATTGTTCCTATCAGGTGTGAGCTGTCCCCTACAATTATGCAGTTGCTGGTATTTATCCCGGAATGCAGGCCTTTGACTATGTTGCCGTCTCCTAGAGGAGATGACTGGTTTCTCAGGGCCGTCCAGCTGCCGACATCGTCCCAGTCGAACAGGCATTCAGCCACCACTACATTCGAGGCCTTCTCCATTACTGCGTAGTCAATGGATATCTTTTTGACTTTGAGGTATTCTCCCTCGATAGTCTCCATCAAGTTGCCGCCATTGACCGATTTCCTGATGCTGTCTGAGGCTGCGGCAAGTTCTGGAGAATGTTTTCTGAATGCCTCGATGATTGTCGACACTTTCCATATGAACATTCCGCTGTTCCAGCTGTAATTCCCATCGGCAAGAAACTTTTTCGCGGTCTCAAGATCGGGTTTTTCCCTGAAACCAAGCCCTTCGTGGAAGGATGTTCCACATTTGAAATCAATCTTCTTCCCGAAATGTATGTATCCATATGCGGTGCTGGGACTTGCCGGTTTGACGCCAATTGTGACGATATTCCCTTTCTCAGATGCGGAAATGCTGTCGTTTATTACATTGCAGAAGGATTTTGAATCCCTTATGACATGGTCTGCCGGGAAGATTCCCATGACCGGATCCTTAGAGGTGGATTTTGCAGAGACAAGTGCGGCTGCCATTGCAATGCACGGAGCTGTGTCTCTGCCGACAGGTTCACCGATTATGTTTTCCTTCGGTATGGTGCCGAGAAGGGACTGCATCGGAGCCACATAGCTGCGGTTTGCGATGATTATGATGTTCTGTGGCAGGGCTACAAGCTTGAGCCTTTCGACAGTCTGCTCAATCAGGGTTAGCTCTCCGGCCAGGCGGAGAAGAGGCTTCGGCCTGGATGCACGGCTCTGGGGCCAGAATCTCTCGCCTTTTCCTCCCGCCATCACTACTGCGTAGAAATCATCTCTCATTGTCTGTATTCGCGCCTTTTGCCCGGATATCATCCACCGAGTTTGTTGATGATGGCGATAAGTGGCATGAACAGCGCTATGACAATGGTACCGACGACGACGGCAAGGAATATGATCATTATAGGCTCGATCATGGACGTAAGAGCTTCAACGGCATTGTCGACTTCGTCGTCATATGTTTCGGCAATCTTTTCAAGCATGTCCGGCAACTTTCCTGTTTCCTCTCCGACTTCGATCATGCTTATGACCATGTCGGGGAAAATCTTCGTGGCCGCGAGAGGACCTGCTATACCTTCACCTTCCTTTACGGCATCATGCACTTTCTGGACACCCTGGGATACGACTTCATTACCTGCGGTGTCCCTGACGATCTGCAGGGCGTTTAGGACCGGAACACCTGAACTCATCAGGGTTCCGAGAGTTCTGGAGAAACGACCTATTGCGGATTTTGAGATGATTGGACCGAATAGAGGAGCCCTGTACTTCACCCAGTCTATGGCGAATCTCCCCTTTGTGGTCTTTCCCACCATGACATAGATGAAAATCAATATGCCGATTACAATTGCAGATTCGATGAAATGCCTCTGCATGATGTTACTTATGCCGATGACGAACTTGGTAAGGGCCGGGAGAGGTTCGCCTTCAAGGAGTTCAGCGAATATCTTTTCAAACTTGGGAACGATGAATATCATCAGTCCCGAGGTGATCAGCATGGCGATGGTCAGGACGACTACAGGATATATCATTGCGGACTTGATCTTGGCGGCGAGTTTTGCAGCCTTTTCCATGAACTTGGCAAGTCGGTCAAGGATGACTTCCATCGCACCTGCGGCCTCTCCTGCACGGATCATGTTGAGATACAGTTTGTCGAAAGACTTCGGATGCTGTGCCAGGGCTTCTGAGAAAGTGGAGCCGCCCTCCACAGAATCAGCGGTATCCTTCATAACCCTTTTCAAAGCAGGACTCTTTGCCTGCTTCTCCAGTGTCCTGAGTGAACGCACCAGAGGAAGACCTGCGTCAAGGAGAATTGCTATCTGCCTTGTGAGAATGGTGAGATCCTTTGTCTTCAGGGCCGGGGATCCGAGGGAAAGCCCGAAGTTCATCATGGATTTCTTGCCCTGCGCGCCGGACTGTCCTGGAGCAGCCCTCGTGGTCTTCTTGGAACCGGCGTCCTCCTTTATTGAGGTCGGAAACATTCCCTGTTCCTTCAGCGCAGCATTTACCGCCTGCTCATTGGCGGCTTCCATTCTGCCTTTTTTCTCCTTGCCGGAGGAATCCATCGCGGTATATTGGAAAACAGGCATGATGAAACTCCTTTTCTTTATTTAGATACAACTGTCCTTACGTGCAAAAAAACTTTATCAGCGGCAATATAACACCATATTGCGTCATTTTCCTGCATAATCTACTTCCTCTTGCTGGCCCCTTCAAGTTTCTGGTTTATTCCCTGGGCATCCTGGGCCTTTGTGATCATCTCACCGTAGGAGATCATTCCGCTCTGATATAACTCAAGAAGATGAGAATCCAGGGTGTTCATACCGTACTTGGCGCCGGTCTGGAGTTCAGAAGTTATCCTGAAAGTCTTGTTTTCACGTATGAGGGCCTGTATTCCAGGCGTGGATATCATAATCTCGAATCCGGCGACACGCCCCGGCTTGTCGATCCTCGGCAGAAGAACCTGGGATATGACGGCGATGATCGATGAGGCGAGCTGTGTCCTTATCTGTTCCTGCTGGTCCGTCGGAAATGCGTCAGTGATTCGGTCGACCGTTCGTGCGGCGCCCGTCGTATGAAGAGTTGCAAACACAAGATGTCCTGTCTCTGCGGCCGTAACTGCGGCCTCCATTGTCTCGAGATCGCGCATTTCACCGACCAGAATCACATCGGGATCCTGTCGGAGGGCCCTGCGCAGCGCTTCGGAGAAGGAAGGGACATCAACTCCAACTTCGCGCTGTATGACCACGCTTTTCTTATGGTTGTGATAGAATTCTATAGGATCCTCGACGGTGATGATATGGCAGTCCCTCTCCTCGTTGATGATGTTCATCATCGATGCGAGTGTCGTACTTTTTCCGCTTCCAGTGGGACCTGTTACAAGCACCAGTCCCCTGGGTCTGAAAAGTATGTCCTTGATTGACGGAGGCAGCCCTATCTGCTCAAGGGACAGGAGCCTGTTCGGAATCTGGCGGAGGACCATTCCGTAATACCCCTTCTGCTTGAAGCAGCTTACACGGAACCTGGCCTTGTCGCTGAATGCGAACCCGAAGTCCACACCTCCATCCTGCTTTATCTTCTGCTGATGGGTTTCGGAAGCGACAGCCTTGACAAGCCTTTCGGTGTCTTCTGGAGTGAGAGGGGAGGCGTCGACAGGTGTCAGCGAACCATGAAGGCGGAGCATCGGAGGATCTCCTACCTCGATATGCAAGTCACTAACCCCTTCGTCGACGACCAATTGCAGCAGATCTCCCATTTCCATATCCATAAATCACCTTTGATTAAGAATTTACATGACGAAAAACATCCATATGCTCAAGTATACTTCAGCACTTCTTCCATAGTGGTCTCACCGTCAAGGATGGATCTGATCCCGTCCTCCCTCATTGTTCTCATCCCGAGTTCCCTGGCCTTTTCCTTGATGACTATCGTAGGCGCCTTCTTTGTGATAAGTTCACGGACGGGATTGGACATGACAAGAAGCTCGGAAATAGATTTTCGGCCCCTGTATCCGCTCTGGTTGCAGTTGACACACCCTTTGCCGTAATAGAATTTTCTGGTACCGACTTCCTCGCGCGTGAGTCCTAGCAGCTTCAAATCATCGTCGGTCGGATCGAAAGGCGTCTTGCAGTTTGAACACACCTTCCTTATGAGACGCTGTCCGAGAATTCCCACGAACGACGATGTGATAAGGAACGGTTCAACGCCCATGTCTATGAGTCGTGTGACTGCGCCGGCAGCATCATTCGTATGAAGAGTACTGAACACAAAGTGTCCTGTCAGCGACGCCTGGACAGCCATCTGTGCTGTATCAAGGTCTCGAACCTCTCCTATCATTATTATGTCGGGATCCTGTCGGAGGAATGCACGCAGCGCCCTGCCGAATGTCATTCCAATGCTTTCATGTATGGGGAGCTGGATTACTCCTTCAAGATCATATTCGACAGGATCTTCGGCGGTGAGAAGCTTATCCTCGGGAGCATTACATTCCTTTATGCATGAATAGAGGGTGGTTGTCTTTCCGGAACCTGTTGGACCGGTGACGACGAATATTCCGTTAGGCATATGTATAAGAAGGCGCATGGATTTGAGGACGTCTTCGGCAATTCCAAGGACATTCAGGTCGAGGTTGACGACGGATCTGTCAAGGACGCGGAGAACCACGGATTCGCCGTGCGAGGTCGGAAGGCTTGAAACGCGGAGATCCACCGGTCTGCCACCGATCTTGAGCTGAATTCGTCCGTCCTGCGGACGCCTGCGTTCTGAAATGTTCAGGCCGCTCATGATTTTCACACGGCTTATGACTGGTACCGCTAGATTCTTGGGAGGAGGGGCCATCTCATACAGCGCCCCGTCGACGCGGTACCTGATCTTGAATTCCTTCTCAAAAGGTTCGAAGTGTATGTCGCTCGCCTTTGCCTTGATCGCCTGGTACATGATTACGTCCACGAACCTGACGATAGGAGCCTCGTTGGCGAGACTTTCGATTTCGTCCTCTTTGATATTGTCAAGATTCTTGTCGCCGGCCTCTTCAAGGTCGACCTCGAGGGAGGCAAGCATGTCGTGCATGGATTCGGATTCGACGGGATAGAACTTCTCTATGGCTGTGTCTATCTGCTTCTCCTTTGCGACAGCTATCTTCACATCCTTGTCCAATATGAACCTGAGTTCGTCCGCAATCTGGTAGTTCAGAGGGTTTCTGGAAGCAATAGTTATGGATACGCCGTCATAGGAGACAGGTATTATTCCATACATCCTTATGGTCTGGGAATCTACAAGATCTATTACCTCCTTTGTAAGTTCCAGCCCAGTCAGGTCAATGACATCGGTGCCAAGGCTTGTCGCAATAAGCTGGAGGAGGTTTTCCTCGGTGATGATCCCGAAGTCCATCAGGAGTGTCGCAAAAGGCTTGCCTGTCCTATGGTACTCCTCTTCAATCTCAAGGAGCTGGTTCTCGGTGCATATGTCTTCGGAGACCAGTATGCCTTTAAGGGTTTCACTTTCGGGATCAAGCATTTTTAAAACCTCGATTAATGGTCGGTTGATTCATCCATGACCGTGTTCGCCAGGACTTCTGCAAGCGTAGTCGTGCCGGCGGCGGCCTTCCTGAGGCCGTCTTCGCGCAGCGTCCTCATCCCAGCCTTCCTGGCAGCCTCGCGGATGACGCTTGAGGACACCTTCTCGTATATCAGGTTCTGGATTTGCTCGGATATCATGAATATCTCATAGATTCCCACCCTTCCCTTGTAACCGCCTCCGCCGCATTCATTGCATCCACGCCCCTTCATGAGGGTTGAATTCTTGACGTATTCCTTGTCAAGCCCAAGTATTTGGAGTTCCTCCTCGCCGGGCTCATATGGGACGGAGCAGTTCTTGCAGTTCCTCCTGACAAGTCGCTGGGCCATGATCGCCTTGACCGATGATGCCACAAGAAAGGGCTTGACACCCATATCAATGAGTCGTGTGACCGCACCGGGAGCGTCATTGGTATGCAGTGTGCTGAACACAAGATGTCCGGTAAGCGATGCGTTGATGGCGATTTCAGCGGTCTCCAGATCTCGGATCTCTCCGACCATGATGATGTTCGGCGCCTGGCGCAGCATTGCTCGGAGAGCCGCTGAAAATGTAAACTGGATTATGGGGTTGACCTGGACCTGGTTTATTCCACCAAGCTGGTATTCGACAGGATCCTCGACAGTGATAATCTTGCGGTTGGGGGTGTTGATGGTGTTCAGGAACGCATAGAGGGATGTTGTCTTTCCTGAACCTGTAGGGCCAGTGACAAGGAATATCCCGTCAGGGAGACCGAGGATTTTCTGGATTAGGGCCTCGTCATCGCTGTAGAATCCAAGCTTCGGAATGTCAAGCTGGATACTCGACTTGTCGAGGATTCGCATGACTATGCTTTCACCGTGGGTCGTAGGTATGGTGGAGACGCGCAGGTCGATGTCCTTTCCTTCAACTTTCAGCTGGATTCGTCCATCCTGAGGAACTCTCTTTTCGGAGATATCGAGCTTTGACATGATCTTCAGTCGGCTTGTGATATTCGGCTGGAGATATTTCGGTGGGCTTTCAACCTCGCGCAGGGCACCGTCAATCCTGTACCTTACACGGTATCTCTTCTCCAGGGGTTCCAGGTGGATGTCGCTGGCCCTCTTCTTGAAGGCTTCGATTATTATCAGGGAAACGAGCTTGATGATAGGCGCATCGTCTTCGACCGCCTCGTCGGCTCCGCCGATGGCTCCGGCAATCTGGGTCTCGACGTTCTCGCCATCCATGCCCTGCAGGAACGAATCGACGCTCTCTCCGACGCTGCCATAATAGTGGTCGGTCAGCTTTGAAATCTCCTCCTTAGATGCAACAACCGCCTCTATGTCGCATTTAAGCCTGAACCTAAGCGCATCGATCGTCTCCAAATCGGAAGGATCACTTATGGCGATTGTGATGGCGTTTTCGTGCTTCATCACTGGGATAATCTTGTATTCCTTCACGATTTCAGGAGTCATCGACTCAACTACTTCGGGAGGAATCTGGTAGTCTGAAAGGTCTATTGTCTCCAGACCATACTGCTGGGCGAGTATTGCAAGAAGTTCCTTCTCGTCTATGAACTTCAGATCCTTAAGGGCGTCCAGAATGTCCATCTTGCCGCCTGAATCGGCGACCTTCTGCCACCCCTGGTCGATCTGCTCCTGGGTGAGCATTCCGGATTCAATAAGAAGTTCCAGTGTATATTCGCTGTTTTTTGACATGGTCCTTCTTGTCCCCGTTTTATGAACTATGAAAAATAGCAAAACTAAATTCAAATTACAAGCGCAATACGTAAAATATATAAAGTCTGATTTTGAAGAATTTTCCTTGAAGAAATAGTATAGGAAGCTAACTTATTCCTCCGCGCCAGCTTAGCTCAGTGGTAGAGCTACGGTTTTGTAAACCGTCGGTCCCCGGTTCAAATCCGGGAGCTGGCTCCAGATTTTCCTTTCCTTGGCGCGCAATACGGTCCCTCGGGGAATACGGCGACAGTCATTCCTTCCATGAACTTTGAATCAATTAACTCCTGTATGGCCGACTGAATTCCTATTCTCGGATCAGATGAGCTGTTCACCGACAATGAGGACAGCTTCCCGGCAGGAATGCCAGCTGTCATGAAATGAAGATTATCCTGCCCGACCTTCTCCAGCGCCCGGCAATGCATCTGCATCTGCCACTGGTCCTTTATGAATATCCCGGGATTTCCTATGTCTTCAAGGAACTGCCGCCACCTGCCGGAATATTTCTCCATCGTATTCTCATATTCAGGACTCCCTATCCCCTCAAGACAGCTTCCGAAGGAAATGATAGAACCTCCTTTTTTGACTGCGGGAAGGCACGAGACGATCCCTTTCACGCATTGATAGAAAGTGGCGTCCAGGGGATACCCGCCACATGAGGTTATTGCAATATCGGCTTCGCCTGCGACCTCCGGACAGCTGCAGCCGGACACAAACCTGCACGCCTCCAAATGGGACTTCTCCAGTTCGCCGGAAAACACTCTTACCAGACGGCGGTGGTTGTCCAATACAACGTTGACTGAAAAATCAACCTTTGCGAGTTTCGCAATTGAAAGGGACTCCTGATGACAAGGATTGTCTTCCAGGCTGCCATTGGCAGCCCGAGGGTTTGAAAGGAATTCATGCCCGTGGAACTTCGTTAAAGTCTCAAGTGAGACGAGTCCCGGGCACACAGCCTTCCGCCCTCCGGAGAATCCCGCCATGAAATGAGGTTCGACAAGTCCTGTTACTATCCTGAATCCGGCTTCCGCGAAACATCTGTTGATCTTCACTTTTCCACCAGACCAGCTCCTCCCCGGAAGTTCCAGCAGCCCCGACTCGTCATCTGCGACATGGTCGACTATCTCATAAATGCCGGCAACGTCCTTGCCGAACATCTCCATGCGTTCTGGCTCCGTGCTCGGTCGGTGCATTCCGGTTGCAATTACAATGACGATGTCCTGTCTTGCGACATTCGCAGATTCTATCTCTTTCAGAAGCGCGGGGAGGAAGCGGCTGTATGGTATCGGGCGTGTGATGTCGGAAACCGCTATGGCAACTTTTCCTCTGCCGCGTTTTTCCAGCAGCTTTATGAGTGGGGGTGTCCCAATGGGTTCTCTTGAGGATTTGAGAACCAGTTCTGAATCATCCATTTCCTTTTTTGGGAAAACCGATTCATACAATATGGAGCCGTCCGGAACTCTGATCCCGATTTCCTCCCTCCCATAAAGGAATTTTACATGCATCAGTTTCCAGTTTCTATTTTTTTGAGATCAGGCTTACGGCGCTTTCCAGCAGCTTGAGGCGTTCTCCGGACAGGGAGATGAGCTTTGAGGGATCCTGTTCTGAATTGATGTCGATTGACAGCTTGAATATCTTGGCAAGCACCTCTCCTCCTCCCCAGGAGGCTCCGGCTGTCGCGGAAAGAGCATCAATTTCAGCGATCATCTTGGCCTTTTCCTCCGGCTTGCAGGAAGGTCCTGCATTCTTGATCACGCCTACGTTGTAGTTGCATTTCATGTAATCCTGTTGTTTGCAGAAATTTTCCATGAGGGCGATTATCAGTTCCTGCCTGCCCTTTTCCTCCAGGAAATCCTTCTGTGCTGGAGGAGTGGTCAGCCATTTCTTCTCTTTTTCGCTCCAGTATATTGGATCCCATCGGTTTGTCGGAACCCATCCATCGCCGGTGTTCACCATTACGCCTGTGCTTTCCTTCCTGAAGATTTCCGAGTATTCGGGATAATCCCTGTCTTCAATCTTTTCAGGGAAAAGCACCTTCCCGTCCTTGGTCCTGGCCTTGTATTTCCCAGGCTCCGTCGCAAGATCCTTCTTGTCCACTGTCGGCCATGGACGCAGGCTTATGGACTTTGCCTCCTGGAGGGCTTTCATTATCTTGGCTTTAAATTCTTCTTTCTGCCTGTCTTCCCTGGAAGGTGGCTTGGCGGCCTTGTCGGACGGTTTCTGGCTGTCCTGCTTCTGCACTTTGCTGTCTGCTGAGAAAAGAGCCAAAGAGATTGAAAAAGACACGAATAGCAGAAAGTTCCTGATCATGGGATTCTCCTTTTCTATTTCATGCACTCCAGCATCCATTTCTCCTTGCGCTTGTATTTCGGGACGGATTTGGCGATATCGTACACATGGACGCCTTTTATAACTTCCAGGATCAGATCGACAGATGCTTTACCGATCCCTTTTATCTCCAGAATATCATTACGGGTCGCAGATGAAAGATCCTTCTCGTGCTCGACAAGGGGAATGGTAGCTTTTTCCAGTGCGGCCGCAATAGGCCCGTTCCTGCCTTTCAGGAGCATCTGCAGCTTGTATATCCTGCCGACTATGTCCTGGTTTGTCATATCCGTTCGGCGATGATCTTGCATTCCTCAAGAACCTTGTCGCCGAATGCGCCGCCTGCCTTTTCTACAATGAAATCATCATCGGTTATCCTGCCTTCGAAATCCAGCATCGTCCCAAGTCCGGCACATGCGGAGAACTTGTTGCCTTCCCATTCCACATAGTCTGAATATCCCATTTCATCCAAGGCTTTCTGGACAAGTTTCCTGACCTCGGAGGCATTACCCCTTTTGTGACTGTGAACAAATTCCGGCATTATAAGATCTCCTTGTCGATATGTCTGTAATTTTCCACGTATGGATTGATGGGGGAAAATATAAAGGAACTTGGCCGGCTTTCAACCGGCCAAGTTCCGTCAGAGCGCAAAAATGAGTACGGAAAATTATTCCGTCAATTGTTATGCTGCAAGAAGCTTGTTGACCACGTCAACAGCGGAAGCCGCATCGGCGGCATAGCCGTCGGCGCCGATTTCCTTTGCAAAGCTGTCTGTAAGCGGAGCGCCGCCGACAATGGTCTTCGCCTTGACGCCTGAGGTCTTGAGGGCGTCGATTGTGGACTTCATCGAGCCCATTGTTGTCGTAAGGAGCGCGCTCATGGCGATTACCTGGGCTTTTTTCTCCTTGACGGTGTCGATGAACTTCTGGGGTTCGACATTCACGCCAAGATCGATTACTTCATAGCCTGCGCCTTCGAGCATCATTCTGACGAGGTTCTTGCCGATGTCGTGGAGATCTCCCTTTACTGTTCCTATGCAGACAATACCCTTCGCCTTGACATCTGCGGCCTTGAGATGAGGTTTCAGCACTCCCATTCCAGCATTCATCGCCCTTGCGGCGATGAGTACTTCAGGCACATATACCTGGTTGTTCTTGAATTTTTCACCTATGACAGCCATCGCAGCAATAAGACCGTCGCTGAGGATTTTTGCAACAGGAATTTTTTCCTGCACAGCCTGTTCACAGAGGTTCTTGACGTCGTTCGCCTTGCCCTTCATCAGGTTTTCCTTGATCGAATTCAGGATGTCTGCGCTCATAAAATTCCTTTCGGTTTTGAATTTTATAATATTGGCCTATCTAAAAAACAATGCTATATTTTACCAATTATAATTATAGATTCTATGATAATTTTGTAAAATATTTGTAAATAACTGCAAAAATGGATGAAAGTTTCTATAAACGAATAGAATCAGTTCTCGAGAATCTTGACAACCATGCGCATTGCGGCGGGGTCTATCATGATATCGAGGGCAAGGATTTTCCCCGGATAGGAAAGGCATTTTGCCGTCTGTGCTCGGCCTGTGTACAGCATTCGAAGGCTGGAGATTTCTGCAGACAGGCTGCAAGGACGGGGGCCTACCAGTCCTTGATCAAGGGAAATGTCCATTACTTCAAGTGTTGGCTTGGACTTTATGGCATTGTGGTGCCTGTCGCGCCCGACGGGGGGAAGATAATTGGGGCGATTGAAATTGGAGGACTTCTTCCTAAAGGTGAACTCCAGAAGATACAGCACAACATGATAGCCACTCTCTCCGCCATCGATTCCGGAGAGAAGCTGCAGCATTTCATAAGCGCGTTCCAGGGAATCGAGGAGATGCCGAATGTTGAAATGGAGAAGACGGGGGACTTCCTCAAGGAGGCGGTGCTTTCTTCAGGGCTTCTCTCTGCTGAGAAATTCTCCGAGAGGAACGCCCTCTGGCAGCAGCAGGAGAGGCTTGCCGTTGGAATGGAGGCTCTCAGTTCGGTCCAAGGGGAAAGGGAGAGGAGGAAGGCGATCCTGGTCAGCGCCGAGGAACTTTCCGTACTGCTGCAGTCCGGAAATGAGAAGGAATTCCTGAAGAAGACCGATGAGACCCTGAGCCTTATCCTGCTGGAAGCTTCAAGGGATATCGGAAAAGTAAAAGTTTTCCTCGCCACTGTCATGACCATACTTTCCATGGGTTCCCTTCTTAGGGGTGACAAATGGTCGAAGGTGATGACGGTCAACAATCTCCATCTTGAGGAAATTGAGAAATTTGAGGATGTGAAGGAACTTTGCTTCTGGTTCGAGAGACTCACGCAGAAGCTCTATAAAAATATCCAGGTTGAGAGGAAAGAGGAGGACGTCTCCGAGAAGGTCATAACATATCTGCACAAGCATTTCTGTGAGAACGTAAGGCTCGTCGAAGCCGCGAAGTTCGCAGGAGCCAGCACTTCGGGAGTGATGCACAAGCTGAAGAAGGAGACCGGACAGACTTTTTCCCAGCATCTCAATTCCATAAGGGTCAAGGAGGCGAAACGCCTTCTCGCATTCACATCCCTTCCTTTAGGTGAAATAAGCGGAAGATGCGGTTTCAGGGATCAGAGCTATTTTACCAAAGTATTCACGAAGACTGTCAACATAGGTCCAAGGGAATTCCGGAAGATGCTCGTCAGCGGGAGCCAATAGCGGCTTCCATCTGGGCCTTTGCGTTCTCGAGGTTGA
>CAZDNQ010000041.1:0-16666 GCA_964506605.1 uncultured Victivallis sp.
GGTGACCGCAAGAGCTGTCTGATGCTCTCCTGGCCCAAGAATAAGGGTTTCAAGGAGGAGGAACTGGAAACGACGCCCAGTCTTGAGATCTACGCGCTGGACAACAAGTCCGTCCGCCGGGGCCCCTGCGCTTATGAGCGGGACGAGACGGTATCTCTTAAGGCTTTGGATTTCATCACGTATGATTTCGGAGTCCTGCTTTGCGGTTTCCCGGGCATTCGCCTGGTCTGCCGCAAGAAGAGCCGGCTTGCTCTTTACTTCAGCGAATTGCTCATTGATGGAGATGTCCAGCACCGCGATGCGGATGGCGCAAATCTTGTAGTCTACGAACTTGACCCCGGCACGTACGACGTGGAGTCGTTCGAGCCTTACGTTCTGCGCTACCTGAAGGTCATCGTGCTAGAAGGAGCCTGCATGGTTACCTCCCCGCATCTTCGTCAGTTTGTAAATGCTGAAGTGCATGCTGCGAAATTTGCCTGCTCGGATCCGCGCATGAACCTTATCTTTGAAGCTGGACGTGAGACCTTCCGCCAGAACGCGCTGGATATCTTCATGGACTGCCCTGGACGCGAGCGGGCGGGCTGGCTGTGCGACAGCTTCTTCACCGCGCGCGCGGCATTGGCCTTGTGCGGCAACACTAGGATCGAGCGCAACTTCCTGGAGAACTTCCTCCTCCCAACCGCGTTTCCCGGCCTCCCAAAGGGAATGCTGCCCATGTGCTATCCCGGAGACCACGGCACCGCTTTCCTCCCCAACTGGGCCATGTGGTTTGTTGTGCAGTTGAGCGAATACCTCGATCGCAGCGGCGACCAGGAATTGGTCGATGCCCTCAAGCCGAAGGTGTATGACCTGTTCAGCTACTTCACCCAGTTTGTCAATTCCGACGGCTTGCTCGAAAAGCTCAAGGGCTGGGTCTTTGTCGAGTGGTCCAAGAGCAACGACTTTGTGCAGGATATCAACTACCCCACAAATATGCTGTATGCTGGCGCCTTGAATGCCGCAGGGCGGATCTACGGGGACCGCAAGCTCGTGCAGCAGGCCGATGCCATTCGGGATACGATACGGAAGCAGTCGTTCGACGGCGAGTTCTTTGTAGACAATGCCCTGCGCAAGGAGGACGGGGGCCTGGAGATAACTCGGAACCGTACGGAGACATGCCAGTATTACGCCTTCTTCTTCGACGTGGCGCTGCCGTCGCTACACCCGCAACTCTACCAGACGCTATTCGAGAAGTTCGGGCCGACACGCGATTCGGAGAAGACATTCCCCGACGTGGCACCTTCCAATGCGTTCATCGGCGTCATGCTCCGGCACGAGATTCTCTCGCGAGGCAGCAAGGCGTGTAGCATTCTCGAGGAATCCATTCTCTACTGGCTTCCGATGGCCCAGCGTACAGGCACGCTGTGGGAGCACCTGAGCCCCATGGCGAGTTGCAGTCACGGCTTTACTGGACACGTCACTCACTCATTCTTCCGCGATGTGCTGGGCATGAGCAGGCTCGATCCAGTCCGCCGGGGAGTGCAGTTGAGCTTCCACTACCTACCCATCTTGTGGGCGAGTGGTACTATCCCGGTGCCGGACGGTCTCATTGAGCTTCAGTGGACGAGGGAAGGAGATACGGTCAGCTACAGCTACCGTGTCCCCGCCGGGTATCAGGTCACCGTCAGGCCGATCACGGGTCTTCGCGTTGTGGATGCCGCAACCGCTCAGTAGAGCGAGCCGCGATGCGTTCGAGAGGCTTGTCCAGGAAAGATAGGATTATATTAAAAAAAGGGATGCTTTTCAGCAGTGAAATCTAAATCCCTTATTGCGACTATGAAGACGAGTTTGAGAAGGGGAAAATTCCTTTTTTCATCTTTAGCTTAACAGATGCACATTTGGAACAATCAAAAGCAAGAAGGAAATATATCTGTCCAAAATATAAGACAGAAATAATACTTCTGAAAACCAGCAAAGACAAGAAATGATTTTGTATAATTATTTTTGAGATGTAGGAGGACATGTGAACAGTAGGAACAAGTCAAATAAGTTCTTCCCAAACCAACTTGCATCAGGTTTTGCAAGTCTTGATTACCCGCCGCTACCGGACCACCTTGCCACCATGATAAAGTCAAAATCCACATCAGCAATTCCAAGAATAAAAATATTACCGAGAGGCAGGATACGATTCGGAAGAGCGACGTTTGAATTTCCGCCAGGACAGGAAATGTCCGTTACTGGCGAGAAGCATCTTCTTTCAGAAGGCAAGCCGTCATGGAGGATCGGTTCGGGGCTAAAGGAGACAAAGATGGTTTTCCGCACCCTGATTGATGAATCCTTGAGGGTTTACGGAAAAGACGGAATGCTGTTCCGCAGGGGATCTGATTATCTGGTGGATTCAGAATGGGGCAATCTGACGAGGAATCCATCAGGCCGTATCGCTGAAAAAGAGATAGTGTTTGTCGATTATAAATATCATCTTTCACGGATCGATCTCATACAGAGGAACAGTACTGGAAAGATTTCAGTCAAACGCGGAGCTCCATCGCTGACCTGTCCGTTGCCGCCCAGTGCTGATTCAGGATCTTCGCCTATTATTACTGTCTATCTGGCTCCCGATACAACCATCCTGTCACGACGAAACGTGTATTTTATCATCAATGGCGGACGGACAAAGCCAGTAGCTTGTTTGAAACCAGAAGCGGCTGTCCGGCGGTTGGCGGCTGGAAAACCTCTGAAGCTCGTGTGTTTCGGCGACAGCATCACGCATTACGGCGATGCCAGCTGCCATGAGAAATCATACTGCGGGCTTTTGAAGTCATATCTTGAACGCCGTTTTCCAAAATCGAAATTGAAGATGATCAATGCCGGGATAGGCGGTAATTCGACCGACGATGCCATGAAGAGGATCCGCGAGGACGTCCTGGCCCGGAAGCCGGACCTAGTAACCATAATGTTCGGAGTGAACGACGAGAATGGCCCTCGTGGCAGCTGGAAGACGACCGTGCCACTTCCGCGTTACGAGAAGAACATCAGAGTCATGGTGCAGCTGATCCGGCGTATCGGCGCCGAAGTAATTCTCATGAGCCCGACTCTGAAGAATCCAGGATGGGAGCACACCAGCGGGCACATAAACGACTACCGCAAGGCAATGTCCCGCATTGCATCTCAGGAGCAAGTGCCTTTTGCGGATGTGACCGGCGCCTGGCTGGATCTTGAAAAACAAGGCATTCCTTTCATGCCGTACCTGAGCACATGCATCAATCATCCCAACGACTACGGACACCGTCTTATTTTCAACACGTTGAAAACAGTTTTTGACTAAACCATGAAAGGAAAGATAACTGCAATCTGGGAAATCGTCCGCGTCCGTATCAGCTAATACAACATCGACAAGCACTCTTCCTCGGATTTGTGTTTGCTATCTTTTTTTACGCAAAATTTAAATGGCGCGGAATTCTTTCAGCTCTTTATTTCATTTTCGTAATTTTGAAATTACCTCAATTAACTCTGAAAGGTCAAGCATTATTTTCTTCTTGAGCATCTCAAAGCCGCATGCTTTGAGTCTGAAACATCCGTAGAATTTGTATGCATCGTCAACCTCATAGCCGCCTTCATCATAGATTTTATGCGGGGCGACATAGCCGATGCAACCATCGGCATATCCAACTACATATAGCTGACGCAAACCAGCCGCTTCACGAAGATCTTCCGCCATTTTTGAAAAAACCTCGGAATTGAGCCCGACAAAAATTACAGGTCCGAGTTTCAACATATGTATGTATGCAATCGCCGGGTCGGGTGGAATATTCTTCTCAATCAGACCCTTTGTCTCGTCATACCAGCTTTGTAAGGCACTATGCATTCGGTTGTTCAAATAGCCGTCTTCTTCCTTGCGATGTACAGCCATTGCTTTTTCGAGTTTTGCAAGAGACATCTTTTCCAATGGAAGTTCCAGTTCGTTGAAGGAGGACAAGATATCGCAGCTTCCGCATGGCTTCAAATTTGGTGTTTCATTGACAATTTCTTTTCCTAGAATTCCACCAATCTTTTCCACGGCGCAGCAATCATTTGTCTGAATTGACGGATTTATATTCCCGCAACCGCCGTTTGTCAGGAGGACGGTTGGATTGCCGGGAATTCCGGAGCTTGCCATCTTTGCCGCGAATCCTGCAATGTCGGCGGAGATAAGACGGTTTTCATGAGTATACCCGACGTTATGCATTGCATAGTTGGCTATTATCGCCTTGAACGAGCCATCGTCTCTGCGGAATCCCAGCACAGGCAGCCTGTGGTCCACATTGGAATTCGGGGAGGTTTGCCTACGGTCAATCGCGGCGCCTTCGACTTTGGATTCGGAAAAACACAGGGTTGTTTTTTCAAGTTTTTGGACAGCTTCCAGAGCAGCATCGACAATTGCCTTTTCAAGAAAGCCCATGTATCCGGGATCGATTTCGCCGCAATTCCGCAGATACACCGTGGCCGGCCCCGCATGCGTGTGGGTTGCAGATAGAAATACATTGCCGGCTTTGAGGACAAGTGCTTCGGCAACGGACTTCCGGATACTGTTGGCGACAGTGTTTGAAAACCCAATCAAATCACAATGGATCCAGACAATTTTCTCCATCCCGCTTTCAGCATACAGCACCCTTGCATGCAGATCATCATGACATCCGACGGAAGGCTGAATTCTGGCTACATATCCGCATAGTTCAATGCCAACCTCCGGAGTAATCAGTTTTTCAGAAGTTCCTATCCTCATTTGGAATCCCGCCTTCCCAATTTATGCAGTTGTTTTTTATTTTCATATATTTTCAATACTGCATCTGCAGCATCATCCATGTCTTTTTTTGTTCCAAGCAACATGCTTTGAGAGAACCAGCAGCCTTCTTCCTCTGCCGCTTTTTCAGCCGCCGGACACGCTGTTTCGGAATAGTTCAGCTTCGGGTTTGTGCTTATCCATCCATTAAATGGCCCGAACTGTCTTTTGAGCATGAACGGCTGCCGATGGACAAGGGTGCTGTACCCTGCGGATGCTGGAACTCCTTCCGCATTTAAGGCTTCCAGGAAGACCTTTCTGGAAATGCCATCGAATTTCTCCTTGTCGTATCGGAAAATGTAGAGGTGATACGAGTGCCTTGTCGATTCCGCTCTCCTGACAAGAGGGATGATGCCAGGCACCCTGGAGAGTGTCTTGTCCAAATATGCGGCATTTTTCTGGCGTTTTTCTGTTTCCCCGTCAAGTTTCTTCATCTGCTCATTCAGAATTGCGGCCTGAAACTGCGACAGACGGTAATTGCTTCCGAGATGTTCATGCTGATACCATGCACCATCTTTTACCCTGCCGCAATTATGGATACTCCAGCATTTATCCGCAAGATCCTTATTGTTTGAAACAATCGCTCCACCTTCGCCCGAGCACAGGTTCTTGCTTGACTGAAAGGAAAAGCTGCCGATGTCTCCGATTGAACCGACCCTCCGCCCTTTGTATTCAGCTCCATGTGCATGCGCAGAGTCTTCAATGACATAAAGTCCGTGCTTCTTGGCAATTTTCATGATTTCATCCATATCGGCCGATTGACCGCCAAGATGGACAGGAATAATTGCTTTTGTATGTGAAGTTATCGCATCTTTTATTTTATTAGGCTTGATGCAATAGGTGTCGGGATCAATGTCGGCAAAAATAGGTACGCAGTTGGCCTCAATAACGCTTGTGCCTGTCGCAAGGAAAGTATAAGGCGGCACTATCACCTCGGAACCCGCTTCAATGCCGCAGGCTATCAATGCGTTTCGCAGGGTAACCGAACCGTTTGTCATGGTTACGCAGTATTTGCAATGGTGATATTGGGCAAATGCCTTTTCGAATTTGTCCGTTTCAGTTCCCCCAACTCCCCATACACGGCTGTTTAAAACCCTTGTCAACGCCCTTTCTTCATTAGCACCATATAGTGGCCATGCTGGAAATGTCTTTCCTTCCCTGATTTTCTGACCGCCCAAAAGGGCAAGTCCGGCATTAGTTTTTACTGTCATAAGTTTTTAATTCCTAATTTGATTGACACATTTGATTGATAAATTATTTATCTGGTCAACATTATATCCTAATAAGAAATTCAATACAATGGATAATATCGCCATGAATAATGCCAATATTTGTCATCCGGTTCATCATTTGCCAAAGGGGATCCGGGCAATACACCGCAAATATGGACTTTGGATATGCAAATTCGCCAGAGGCAATGAATCAAAACCGGAAAAGCCTGAAAATATTCCATTCCGTCATTTTGAGTTTTATGATCTTTCACACATGTTTGACGGAAACGGCTGGTACTCTTCAACAGATGGTAAAATCAAGGAGATTGAAAAGAGCGAGGGCGTATTAATCGTCCCTGGTTTCAAACACAAATACGGTGGTTGCAACGAACCATATATTGAAGACGCCATTTCTTTCTGCGGTCCTATGGCCGATCATTTGTTTAACGCCGGCACCATAAAAAACGGTATTCTGAAAATAGGAAAGGCACGTAGACTTTTACCTATCATTGAACTGGCAATAGACAACTCCGATGATTCTCAAATTAAGGCAAATATGGAATTGCAGAAGCTTCTTGTCGATTTGTATTTCGAGAATAAACACCCTGAGTTTCTTGAAAATCCAGCCTTCGAACAGCTCCTTGTTGAAATAAAAAAGTCGCCTGGGAAATACTGGTCTCTTGTTATGATGACAGATTTTTGCAACCTCAGCGTTTCCCAGCTGAATAGGATGTTCAAAAAGAAAACGGGTATGACTTCCAAGGATTATATTGACAATATCAGGATGCATTTGGCGTCTGAAATGCTGGCGTCAGGCTCCAAGACAATTAAAGAAATCGCCGCCGTGCTCGGATATGCCGATCCATACCATTTCAGCCGACGGTTCAAAGAGCTCAAAGCTTACTCCCCTAAAAAATACAAAGAACTGTTTATCAGATAAATCATCATTAATCGATTATCGTCATCCCGACGTGGAAATAATTAGCTTCTGCTGGAAAAATTTGAAAAACTGAGTGGGAATATTGTCGAACAGATGCGCTCCTGGAAACACTCCGGGTTCAGCGTCGACAAGAGTGTTCTGATCAAGGCCGATGACCGCGACGCGCTTGAGAGGCTTGTCCAGTACTTCGCCCGCTGTCCGTTCAGCCTGGACAGGATCTTGAAGATAACCCCGAGCGGACATGTGGTATACAAGGCGGAGCATGACAGCTGCCGGAGGTTTCCTGGGCCTGCCAGCGGAGATCTCAGGGCAGGGGTGAATCGTAATTTCCAGGTCTTCGACCCTCTGGACTTTCTTGCGGAAGTTACCCAGCATATCCCGAATACCGGTGAGCATACCATCAGATATTACGGCTGGTATTCGAATAAGAGACGGGGGATGAGGGCGAAGGAGGTGACAGGTAAGAATATTGAGATCGTCGTGGATACTGAAGATGAAGAGGAAACCCCTTTCCTGAAACTCTGCCGGTCGCGCGAAAAAGCTATCTTATTGAAAAGGATTCCAACAGCCGTGAGAAAGGCTACTTCAGCGTGAATTCAAGGTAAATGAATTGATGCAACGGCTTCAATCCCGTCCTCAATGAAATTTCGAGTCCCATCCAGTCCTGGAATACTTGATTTCCTTCTCAGTTTCAACAACCAGACTCTGCTTGTAAAATAATGAATAAAAATATGTAAAAGACTTGAAATGTAAGTAATAACACCTAAAAGTATACAAGAATACAATAGTTGCAAACGGTAAAGAAGATAATGACTTCGAAAATCCGAGGTGCCTTATGAAACTAAGTTCCATCCAGTCGTATCCTGATATTCTGACAACAAGAAGGTATTCCTGGTCGTTTGCGCTTAACAGATTTTTTTCATTTGAAGGTTCATCACGCAAATATTACCGGTTGCTGATTGCCAATGAAAATAAGAACGGTAATAGTTTCACATTGATCGAACTTCTTTTGGTCATAGCCCTCATAGCAATCCTTGTGGCCTTATTGTTGCCTGCACTGCAGAATGCGAAGGAGTCGGCAAGAAGAATAGAGTGCATGAGCAATCTGCGGAATCTTGGGATGGGAATTTTGCAATATGTTGGTGATTATGACAACTATATTCCCCCGCCCGGAGGTGAAACTACTGCTTGGGGACCTAAGGCGCGTTTTAATTACTGGCTGATCAGGGGTGCAGCTGCCAATTTTGGAGGACCCATGAGGGTATGGGATGCAGGAATCATAACAAAACCAGAAGTATTCTACTGTCCGTCAGATCTCGTCAAGGGAAGAGCTACGCCCGCTGATACATCTGCATGGGGTTTCAACTATGGACTAGGCTTTTTCAAAAAGGAAATGCCGAAATTTGGTGGTTGCAGCATCCTGACCTCGTCATACATATATCAGGATCAGATTCTCTTATTTCCTGGGGCTGCAAATAATTGGTATGCAACAAAAATAGAGACATGGGTCAATCTCAGATATGGGATGTTGGCGGACAATCCGTGTGATATTTCAGCACCTCAGGCATGGATAGGCAATAGGACTTTTGAACCGGCGCATAAAAAATATTACAACATAATATATTTTGATGGACATGCTACAGGATTCAAGGATTCCGACAATTCAGTATATGGACTTGGATGCACCGTATATACCAGCGGAAACTTTTGGAAACTCACAAATAATCAATGATTTATTAAATATAAGGAAAGGATTTTTTATGAAAGTTCAATTGAATGCATGTCTGTTCAATGTCAGGATGTTCACGTGTGCCTTTGTAACTTGCTGGCTGTTCCTGGTTACCACGTATGCATATGGCGATGAAGGCAAAGACAACGGTCTTGACGGTGCGATTGTGATCAAGTCACAGGAAGCAGTGACCGAGGTGCCAATTGTTCCTGTCGCGGCTAAGGTTGCGTGGGCGAAGAATCCAGTTAAGGTTGACGGTGATATGAGTGACTGGATCAAGAATGATATCAAGCCGATAATGATTGAAGGTAAAGAGTACGCCTCATGGTCACTGGGCTCCTACAGGGACAAGGAAGATTTGTCCGCGAAGTTGTACCTGTGCCGTGACGAGCAGAATCTATACATCGCTGTTGAAGTCGCCGACGACCGTCAACCAGCTCCAGAAAGGATAGAGATTGCGTTTGCCCCTAACGATAGCAAGCTCATAGTTGGATGGCGCGATGTAGGTTGCCGCTATGGCGGCGACGATGTGCATGCCATATTTGTACTGGGCAAGGATAATTCCACAAGGATGGTATTTGCCCACATCCAAGAGAGAATGGATTCCAACGTAGTTAACAACTCCTTCGGGACAGAGACAGAACGTTTGGCATTCATTGAACGGCGTTTGGACAACGACGCCAATTCAAAAGTCTTCTCAACGTGTTCCCGCCATGCGGACGGAGGCAAGACGGTCACCTTTTTCGAGGCGGCATTCCCATGGAAGAGCCTGACCCCGTATGTGCCAGTCAGCTATCAGCCCTTGAAATTCAACATAGCAATCCATGATAAAGATGAAGGTGATGGTCAGAGCATCGGAGCCATCGGATGGACTCCAGGGCTTCTTGGCACATATAGCGCAGCGCATTTTGCAACTTTGGAATTTGAACTTCCCGAAGGGCGCAAGGACGTGGAGGCGTATGCGCAGATTCCGTCGTCCCGTTTCGTAAACCAGGACATCGAAGTGAAATTCTCATTCTACAACCACTCCGGTGCGGCACAGAACGGCAGCTTGGAGCTTAATGCCAAGCCGGTTTCCGGTGCGGCGCTGTTGTTTGACAAGGTTGCGCTTCCGGTCGGTTTCAGCCAGAAGATTCTCAAGATCCATTCTGAAAAAGTTGGGAGTAAGAAATGCGGATTCCAGGGACGTCTTACCATTAGTGATGGAAAGATCCTGGACATTTCAGTCCATGCGCCAACCATTGACGACACGATATCAATACAGCCAGTGGCTGAGGTGCTGGAGAAGATCGCTGGACTCGAGAAGAATGTCGCAGCCTTGTCAGAACTATACGAGCGTGTCAAGGCGCAAGGCCTGGATACGGCATATCCGCTCGCCTACCTGACCCTGCAACAATTTTTCATACCGCGCTGCAGGCTTGATCTTAAGGTAGGGGACTCGGACCGCGTCCTGAAAAACACAGCATATCTTGAAAAACTAAATGCCGAATCAAAAGCCTACATGGAAGCGATACTGAAAGACCCGAAGTCGCAACTCAAGGTGCCACCACGCTTTGCGCCAGACAAGCTGACGATGAAGGATGGCTACTACTTTGACAATGGCAAGCCGGTCTTCCTCTGGGGGCCCTGCACCTTTTGGTATCTCAAGCAGGATCAGCCTTTCGTAGGCGGCTTGGGCTTCAACTCAGTTTGTCCTGAACTACCGCAGGACTCGTCCAACAAGGAGGCTGTGGAGCACATGGAGAACTGGTATCGCATGGGCATATCGGTCAATGCCTCCATAACTGCGCCGGATCTTCAGCTTACGGGGCGTGACGCAAGAGCATCGAAACTCCTGAAGGCGCATCCGGATCTTGCTAATCTCGATGCAAATAATTTCCTGCCTTTCATGGTGCAGCATCCTGTAGTGCGCGAGGGTATCGTCGAGGGATATAGCAAAAGCGTAGGCTTCTGGAGGAACTTTCCCGGCGTGCGCTCCTACTGGCTCTGGAACGAGCCGTGGTATCTCAACTATTCCGAAGGCACTAGAAAGGACTTTATCGAGCAGTATTTGAAGCCCCGCTACAAGACCGTGGAGGCTCTCAACAAACGCTGGAAGAGCTCATACGCCAGCTTCGACGACGTGAAACTAATCACCTGGCCGGATCCCACCAATTATGCGCCATGGTATGATTTCCAGCAGTTCCGCGACATTTTGCTGGCTGATTTCTTCAGCTTCCTCAGCAAATCAGCGAAGGGCGTTGATTCATCCAAGCCGACGCATACCAAGTTCATGTCCGCGTCCCTGCACTCATTCAGCATTGAGAAATTTCAGGCAGGCTACAATATTGCCGGCCATGACGGCTCAAACTCTGACCGTGATATTGTTTTTCTTGATTTCTGCAAGTCGATATATCCGGATCATCCGCTGGTGAATACCGAGATTCACATATTTTATGGCGGTAAGACAGCAGTGGAGATGGTCGCATGGAGGCTTGCACTACATGGACTAGCGGATGGCAACTGGTGGTGCTGGCATTCCAATCCCCGTTTCTCCGACTCGCTTGGAAATGTGGAATCGATGTACGCCCTCACTATTTCGGGACTTGATGTCCAACGCCTTTTTTATCCCTACATATATGCCCTGAACATCAAACCCAGACCTGTTGCTACGTTATTCCCGGACGTGGTCGAGCGTCGCAGCGACATCAAAATGGTGCGTATACGTCATGAGATTGCTACTGCTCAATACATGCTTGGAGTCCAGCCTTTCTACGCCACGGAGACGCGCATTTCCGCCGGAGAGCTGTCAAAGCACAAGCTCCTGCTGGCCGGCGAATCGGACTATGTGAAGGACAGCACATACAAGGCTGTTGTCGATTATGTGAAAGATGGAGGAAAGGCAATCGTCCTCAAAGGAGGATTCGCACATAATGAGTACGGCGATCCTCGTGACGCCAGCGAGCTTGTGAAACCAAATGAAGGCAAGCCTTTCTGCGAGGGAGCGACAATGTATCCACTCGGGAAAGGACAGGTCATCTGCATAAATTCGATACAAGTCCTGCCTGATGTCGTCACGGATGGCGGACAGTGTCTAGCAGAGGGAGCTTCGCCTGAAAAAATCATGAGACGTACTGTCTACAGGAAGGTACTGGGGAAGGCGATGGAGCAGAACGGGCTTGAGGAACCGATAAGGATAGTCGCGAAGGATTCTGCCACCGAATCCGCCGATACGATGTTCGGACTCGATTGGCGCTGCACGGAAGTCGATGGCACGTATGTCCTCGCCGTCCTTCCTTACCACAAAGATTCTTTCTCGGACGTTAAAATGGTAGCCGACAGGCCGATCAAGAAAATATTTAATCTGATTACCGAAAAGGAGATCGCGCCGGATACATTCAAGATCGAGACCGGACCGAACATGTTCCGTATCGAACTGGCGCCGGATCCAAAAGGAAAATAGGAAAGAGCGATTATAATAAGGAATAATCCGATGAAAGCGGCACATGTATTTTCTGTGAGGTCTGCCCGTAGCGGATTGCAGTCTATTGTTGTGGGTACTATTGTTATCCTGTTTGCCAACGGACCGTTACAGGCAGGAGCTGGCGACAGTCCTGGAGGCAAAGCTGGTAAATCTGGCAAGGGAGACGGCAAGTTTGAGGTCGACGGGTCGATATTCTTTCCCACATATATCGCCGAAGGCACTGTATATACCCGCGGCGTCGCAGACATGCCGCTTGCCACCAACTCTGCAGAGATCGCAAAATACATGCCAACCATGCCGGCCAAATTCAATAAGATGGGTGTCGTCACCGCTCTCAACGCCACGTTCTACAATCTTCCAATCTACATTGTAAACTCGAAGGATCCGAAGACGCCGAAAGTGAAAGTGACTTATCCCGACTTCAGGAATCCAACTGAGGGGATGAAACGGATACTGTTTGCAGACAACATTCCGATACCGGAATACGCTAAAGCCGCCAATCCCCAGGGCGCGGGCGACTCCGCCATGGCGATATATGATATCGGCACTGACATTATCCGTGAATATTTCCTCATCAAGAAAAATGGAGACGGCTCGTGGACAGCATCGTGGGGAGGCTATTACGAGGGAATGTCCAATCTGGCGAAGAACAACTATGCATGCCAGCATACTGAAGGTTCCGATTTCGTCGTGGGAATGATTGGTGGTCCGGCTCAGATAGGCATTGAGGAAGCCAGGCGAGGGGAGATCAGGCATGCGGTCTGTTTTACAATTGCGAATGCCCGTGAAGGTGTGACATGCTGGCCTGCGAAGGGGAATGACGGCAAGGATAGTAATCCAAATGCTCCTGCCGAAGGCCAGTGGTTTCGCCTTCCACCAACGCTTAAAATAGAGAAGCTGCATTTAAATCCAATGACGGAACTGATTGCCAAGGCTGTCCAAAAATATGGTGGCTTTGCATCCGACAAGAACCTCTGGTGCCACGCTTTCAATGCCGAGCCGGGCTTTGTCGAAATGCATAAGAAAGGCAAGGATCCGTGGGCTAAAGGGGGAGCTCTATACAGGAAATATGATCTCGACAAAGGAATCAATGATTTCCCATGGCATCTCACAGAATGGGCACCGGTAGACTGGGGCAAGCCCCAGTAATAATGTCAGCCGTCGGGAATGTAACACAAGGGAATTAAAATGTCATTTCAAACGGAAAGGAAAACTTCATGGTATGTGCGTATTAGGTGGCAGTCCATTGCCAAGTGCGCTATTGTCATCCTGTTTGCAACCGTACATTCTTACTCAGCTTTTTCTGACGAAAACCGCAGTGTCGCCGGAAAATGCAAGTTTGAGGTCGACGGGTCGATATTCTTTCCCACATATATCGCCGAAGGCACTGTATATACCCGCGGCGTCGCAGACATGCCGCTTGCCACCAACTCTGCAGAGATCGCAAAATACATGCCAACCATGCCGGCCAAATTCAATAAGATGGGTGTCGTCACCGCTCTCAACGCCACGTTCTACAATCTTCCAATCTACATTGTAAACTCGAAGGATCCGAAGACGCCGAAAGTGAAAGTGACTTATCCCGACTTCAGGAAACCGTCCGCCACCATGAAGAAGATCCTTTTCTCGGACAACATTCCGATACCGGAATATGCGAAAGCGGCGAACCCGCAAGGTTCTGGAGACTCCGCCATGGCGATATATGATATCGGCACCGATATCATACGTGAATACTTCCTTATTAAGAAAAATGCGGATGGTTCGTGGACTGCTTCATGGGGTGGATACTATAAGGGCATGTATAACCTGGCGAAGAACAACTATTCCTGCCAGCACAGCGAAGGCTCCGACTTCGTCGTCGCCATGATAGGCGGACCGAGCCAGATCGGCATTGAGGAGGCCAGGCGCGGGGAGATCAGGCACGCAGTCGGTTTTACCATGGCGAATGCCCGTGCAGGGGTAACCTGCTGGCCTGCTAATGGTAACGACGGCAAGGATACGGACCCCAATGCTCCTGCCGAAGGCCAGTGGTTCCGCCTCAATCCTAAGCTCGATATTGAAAGTCTGAACTTGAGACCTATGACGAAGCTGATTGCAAAGGCGGTCCAGAAATACGGTGGTTTTGGGACCGATAAGAACCTCTGGTGCCACGCTTTCAATGCCGAACCGGGCTTTGTCGAGCAGCACAAGACCGGTATAGACCCATGGGCAGAAGGCGGAGATCTTTACAAAAAATATGAAGGATACAATATCAATGACTTTCCTTGGCACCTAACCGAATGGGCGCCTGTCAATTGGGGAAAAAAGAAATAGTATGGCCCGTCTTTGGGCGTGTCATGGATAAAAGGGAGATTCTTATGAAATTGTCTTTTCTGATTTCAACACTTGCCATTGGATTGCACCAGAAGATGCTGGTTGTTTTTTCAGCGGGTCTGATTTTCAGCCAGTTCTGTTCGGGGGTGAAAGCCGAGGAGAAGGTGCCTGTTGACAATAAAGCGACGATCGAGGTCAACTTGGAAGTCGAGCCGTTGAAGGACAAATACTTTGATAAGCCACTTGAGATCCGTTTTAGATATACAGTTAAACGCACTCAGCCTGATGGAACCGCAACTGTGACCATGCGCAACATCGATACCGGCAAGGAAGAAACGAAGACCTTTCCAGTTTCTCTGACACAAGGAGGACATGTTGGACAGGTATCTTGGGGTGGTAATATATCTGACGGGGAAGTGAAAAGTTCTGGGGTCAACGAACTCGAATTGCCAAAAGGCAAGGATGAACTTGGCGATGATCTCCAGCTTGATGAGGTCAAAACAGAAGACAGGAAAGGAAAAGCTGTTCCGAAGGTTTCGAGGGATGGTTTATCGGATGGATTATATGTTCCTAAGGTGACAATCCGTTCTGCAAAAGGAGTGGTGCTTGCTGAATACACTTTTTCTCCGGATCAGGTTAGACAGATGCTTGTCACAGGCAAGATCTCGCGAGTGGCAAACAAAGAGACTATTGAGCGTGCACTTGCGGATATTTCCAAATGGTATGACGAGATCAGGACACTGGAGGAAAAAGCTCGTGCGGCCGGCGCTGATACTTCCGTTCCTCATCTGATGGTGCTTGCCATGCGTGAGACGGTCAAGCGAGGTAAAGGATACATGGACTCATTGTTCTATGACGTGGTTCTTGGAAACCGTGCATATCTGAAGGAAAATCTGCCAGAGACTAAGCGCCAGCTTGAAAGGCTCATAGCCGATCCGAAGAGCGGGGTCTCTGTGGACATAATGCCCCGTCCGGCGGGACGTATGAGCATCAAGGATGGTTATTTCTATGCTGGCGACAAGCCGGTATTCATGTCTGGTCTCTGCATGTTCGCCTTGTTTCTGGAGCTACCGCTTATGCGGGAGCTTGGCTACAACCTTGTCCATGTCAGCACCAGCCCTGACAGCGTATTTCCGGATTCAGAAGATGCGACAGGCGAACCGAGGATTGCCGATTACAATCCAGGAACAAAATGCAATCTTCGCCAGTTTCTTGATGAGTGTAGCAGGCTGGGAATCAAGGTTGATCTTGGTCTGACAACCGGAGGCATTCCAAAATGGTTCTTCGAAAAGTATCCTGAAGCACGGCTGAAGGGTAACAGTGTCGCAGGCATGATCCCATACGACATCGAGAATCCCGATGTTTTGAAATTGATCGAACGCTTCTATGAAATAGTTATGGTGCAGATAGCAGGGCATCCGGCGCTGAACAGCATTTGGCTCGCGAACGAGCCTACATTGACTAACTTCGGAGACAGTAGTATTGCGTTATTCAAACAGCATATGCGTGAAAAATATGGTACTGTTGAAAAGTTGAACCAAACCTGGGGTACTGTGCTGGCCTCTTTCGATGATATAATTAAGAAGGATTTCGAGAAGGGCGGTTCTCCGGCACAGACGGATTTCTGGTGGTTCAACCTTGGTCGACTTACAAAACATTTTGAATGGATGATCTCCCTCGTGCGCAAACACGATCCGAACATCCCTGTGACATTCAAGCTCAATAACCTCCAGATGGGCTGGTTCTGTCCGGCACCCAACGTTGACCAGGAGGGTGTGACGGATATCAGCCAGATTACCGGCATGGATTCGGGTACTTATCCGTTCGCCAAGCCATACTACGACTGGTTGCGGAGTCTTTCACCTGAGAAGCCTGTCGTCAATCTGGAATTCAAGGGTGGAGGGACCCGTACCAGGCTGGACATGTGGAAGGGAGTGTTCCATGGGTTGGCCGGTATCGACTTCTGGTGCTGGCATCCGAAACCTATGTTCTCGCGTGCAATGTGCGACACCGTGACTCTTCACGAGCAGGCATTGGCCACCTACAACATCCAGCGGCTTTTCAACGAAGTTATGGCGTTCCAGAAATTCCCGCGCTCTCCTTTTGCTGTGCTGTATCCTGATCCTGTACTGCCGCGATCATGGTATTATTTTCAAGTACATACCCCTGCCGTAAATGTCATAAAGGACATGGGATATGCCGTGGATTACGT
>CAZDNQ010000042.1:0-16453 GCA_964506605.1 uncultured Victivallis sp.
GAACACGAACTCCCGTTTGCCGTCGGTCCTCATCTGCGCGGTGACGCCTGAAGGCAGATCTCCGCGTAGAATCCTCCTAACCTTCGCCTCGCTGATCACCGCCGATGAAAGCTCCATCAGGAAATCATCGGAAGTCCTGGCGGCGACATAGTAGACCTTGCCTTTTCCGACCTTGTTGACGGTCACTGCAGGTTCGCCGGCATAGAAGTCCTTCCCATAGACGGCCAGCACCTTCGCGCCCTCAGGATGTATGCGCTCGCAATAGTCGAACGCCTTGAACTTGCCCTTCAGTCCAAGTGAATTCCCCTTCACCGCCACGACCTGCTGCCTGTCGTCGGACGTGATGCCGTCGATCTCCTCGTTCCAGATCCCGAAGAGCTTGCGAAGTCCGCAGCCCGGCCATCCGCCTGTGAAGCACCTGTCGTTCTCGTCGACAATTCCGGTGAGGTAGGACGCGATCACGGTTCCGCCGCCCGACACGAACTTCTCAAGCCTGTCCGCTACGCCCGGCTTGATCATGAACAGCATCGGCAGGACAAGCACCTTGTACTTGTCAAATGAGCATGTGCTTTCAATTACGTCAACGGAAACGCCTGAATTCCAGAACGGCCTGTAGAATGACTGGAAGGTCTCAATATATTTCTTGTTCTGGTTCGTAGGCCCCTGCGAGAACTCGAGGGCCCACCGTGCATCCCAGTCCTGGACGACGGCCACTTCCGCGGGAACCGAAGCCCCGATCACATCGTCGATTTTCCGGTGTATCTTCCCGATCTCGGCGACTTCCTTGAAGACACGCGTGTTCTCATGTCCGACATGGTCGACTACCGCGCCATGGAACTTCTCGCATGATCCCATCCCCTTGCGGTACTGGAAATACATGGTGCCGTCGGCGCCATGCGCGATCGTCATGAGCATCTCCCTCTTGTGGACGCCGGGCCTCTTGAGACGTGTATACTGCTGCCAGTTCGTGGCGCTGGGGCATGATTCCATAAGCATGAACGGCTTCCCGCCTTTCATAGAACGGTGCATGTCATGGACCATCGAAATATAGGATCCCATTCCCGAGTTGTCGTCTGTCTTGTACCATGACGGATATGCGTCGTCCGCTATCACATCGCATACTTCCGCGACGCGCCAGTAGTCGAGACCGTTGAAGAACCCCATCATGTTCGTGGTCACAGGAATCTTCGGCGTGAGCTTCTTGAGAGGCGCGATCTCGTGCTTCATGAAGTCGCAGCACTGCCAGGTGACGAAGCGGTTCCAGTCGAGCTTCATTCCGTCGACGCAGCCGTCATGCGGATCGATCTGGTCCCACGCCGTGTAGTTGTGGCTCCAGAAATACGTCCACCAGCGCTCGTTCAGGTTGTCGAGGGTCTTGTATCTCTTCTCGAGCCAGCCGTACCAGGATTTCAGGCAGAGGTCGCACATGCATTCGCCGTTGTACTCGTTCGAGATATGCCAGGCGCCGAGCGCCGGATGGTTCTTGTATCGGTCGGCAAGCTTGGTGTTGATGATCGTCACCTTCTCGCGGTATACAGGCGAACTCCAGCAGTGGTTGTGCCTGTCATGGTATGGCTCCCTATGGCCGTCCCTCTTCACACGCCTCACCTCCGGATATTTCTTAGCCATCCAGGCCGGGCGCGCGCCGCTCGGAGTTGCGAGGACCGCATTGTATCCCTTCTTCGCGAGACGGTCCATGATCATGTCGAGCCAGTCGAAGTTGAACTTGCCCTCCTCGGGCTCGTAGCTCGTCCAGGCGAATATGCCGAGGGAGAAAGTGTTGCATCCGGAAAGGTCCATCAGGCGGAAATCCTCGTCTATCGCCTTCGGATGCTTGAGCCACTGGTCGGGATTGTAGTCTCCACCGTGCAGGAAATGCGGGAACTTCGGAATGATCGGAGCGTATTTCATCTGTATCTCCCCTTTTTTATGTTTGAAGGAGGGAAATATAGACCACTAATCACGCGAATCACACGAAATATGCAGATTTTTATGGACTTGGCGAACCGTTAATCACCGGCCAGGCGCCGGACCAGAAGGTGACGTTGAACTTCATCTCCATCGCCAGCTTGTCCTGTCCGAACATGCATTTGAGCAGGATGTTGTACGGCTGTTCATAGCAGCAGATGGCAATGTTGAGCTCTTCGGGCGAAACCCAGCCGGCCGATGCCGCATATTTCCTCGCCGGATCATTCTCAAGGCGTATCTGCCCGAAACGCCATTCACCATATCCCGCCGCAAGTGTTTCGGTAGCATCCGCGGTCTTCAATTCCAGCATCACGCCCTTCCTGTCGAAACGGAAGACCGCCTGGTTGAAAAGACCCAGGTTCTCGGTCAGCTTCCAGGACCTGCCATTCAGCTGGGCTGTAAGAGTCGAGGAAGTGGCTCCGGTCGCCTTCGGCATGCATGGACTGATCATTTTTACCGGTTCTGCCGGTGGAAGCTGTGCAGGCTGCATCCCGGGAAGCAGCACTTCCCATATAAGATCAAGCACTCTCTGCATGTTCTGAATCCCAGAAGTGATCGCTATGACCGCGTCCTGGTCCGGCATGACAAGACAGTACTGGCCGAACGCGCCGTCGCCGCGGTACGCATTGTTCTGCGACCGCCAGAACTGGTATCCATATCCCTGCGCCCAGTCCAGCTGCCCGGCATGCGCGTTGGAGATCTGAAACGAAGTAGCGTCCTTCACCCATGATTCCGGCACAAGCTGCTGGTCTCCCCATTTCCCCTTCTGCAGGTAGAGCTGTCCGAACCTGGCGATGTCCTCGGTCTTCAGACTCATCCCCCAGCCGCCGACATGCGTGCCGTCCGGACTCTTCTCAGTCATGGCATCCTTTATCCCCAGCGGTGAAAACAGTCTCGGCTCGAGATATTGGAGAAGGTGCTCGCCTGTTACAGTGTCCAAGATAGCTGAGAGCAGATATGTCGCTCCGGAATTGTAGACGAAACGTGTTCCGGGCTTGTGTACGATTGGTTCCGAAAGTATCAGCTTGACCCAGTCCCCTTTGAACTTGTTCCTCTTCACGCCCTCCATCGAGCATGTGCCGTGTCCGCTCGACATCGTGAGCAGGTGGCGGATCGTCATGGATCTGAGATAATCCGAAATTTCGTCAGGAAGCCTCTTCCTTGGAAAAAACCCTATCACCGGATCGTCTATCTTGAACTTGCCTTCGGATATGGCGAGCCCTATCGCCGTGGAAGTGAAACTCTTGCTAAGGGAGAACAGCAGATGCGGATGTTCAGGGGCATATGGCGGCCACCACAGCTCGGCTGCAACCTTCCCGTGGCGGACCAGCATGAAGCTGTGGAGCGAATCCAGCTCCTTCACGGCGCGTTCGACGAAATTCGCGACAGTCTTCCCGGATATCCCCACTTCCTCTGGAAGAACCCTATTGAAATTAAATTCATCCATGTTTCTCCTGCTCAACGGAGCGCGGGTTGGAAAAACCCACCCTCCGTTAATTTAAACTCATTGATTTTGAATTGATTTGTCCCAATCCATCCATTAATCCAATCATCCATCTTCTTTTCAGTCCAGCGGATTCAGATCCGCGTCCCGCCACGGTTTCCAGTCCGGGTTCGGCGCCGGGACAATCGCGTGCATCTCCTCCAGCCAGGCATGGAGTTCGGCTTTCAGCCCATCGGCGATTTGAGGATGGCTCGGAGCAAGATTGTCCTTCTCGCCGATATCGTCTTTAAGATTGTAGAGCTCAATCCCGTGCTCGAAGAACTCAATCAGCTTCCAGTCGCCCTTGCGGATTGCGCAGCCCGGTGTCCCGCCCTGGTTCGCATAATGTGGGAAATGCCAGAAGATGGAACCGCGGTCGAATTCGTTCCCCTTCAATGCCGGCATGAAGCTCTTTCCATCGACATGCTGCCTTTCTTCAGGCGGAAGCCCGCAGGCTTCAAGGATGGTAGGATATAAGTCGCAGCTGGTCACCACCGAATTTGAAACTTTTCCGGGCTTTATCCTGCCGGGGAACCTTACTATCAGAGGCTCCCTCACACCTCCATCATACATCCAACCCTTCCCCTCCAGCAGCGGCGCGTTGCAGGTTGGCGACGACTCCGCCGTGCTCAGCCCGCCGTTGTCAGATGAGAATATGATCATTGTGTCCTGGGCGACTCCCTTGCGCTCGAGCGCGTCCATTATCTTCCCGACGTTCTCGTCGAGATGCTCGATAAGCCCGGCATATTCCGGACTCGACTGTATGATCCTGCGCTCAATGCGAAATTTCTTCTTGTGTTCGGACGGAAAGAAATCCCCTTTGACCAGCGGATCAATCTTGTCAAGGCCCATTGCAGCAGCCTTCTTCCTGTACTTCTCGACCTTTTCCGGTTTCGCCTGCACGGGAGTATGGACGGCATAGAACCACATGTTGAGGAAGAACGGGGCCCCGTCGTTTTTCATTATGAGATCCACGGCCTCGTCACCTAGCCGGTCAGTGAGGAAGCAGTCCCCTTCCTTGGCAGGTATCGTCGGTATGTCCCATGGCGGAAAGTAATGCCCCCTCCCGGAAGGATGGCCCATCTCGCAGCCGCCGATATTGACATCAAACCCGTGTTTTTCCGGCCAGTAGTCATTCTTTCCGAGATGCCATTTGCCGACATGCCAGGTCCTGTAGCCGTGCTGCTTGAGGGCAGAAGCCAGCGACTTTTCCTTTGTTGAAAGGTAGGGGACATACGGTACACCGAGAAGCTTCCCTTTCTCCATCCTGCCGCTGTAGTGCTCGGGGTTGTCCCAGATATAGTGGGTGAGCCCCAGGCGCGCGGGATACTTGCCTGTCAGGAGGCTTGCACGGGTCGGGGAGCATACAGGACACGCCGCATATGCATCCGTGAACCTCATCCCCTCCCTGGCTAGACGGTCGATGTTCGGGGTCTCGTAGAACCTGCTGCCCTGGCATGAGAGGTCCATCCAGCCCATGTCATCTACAAGAATGAAAACTATGTTCGGTCTTTTCATTGTATGTTGAAATAATATCTCAAGCGGCTGATTCTTCAAGTTTGCTCCACTCCACAATAAAAAGAGCCTCTTATGCGTTTACCTTCCCATATTCAAAAAAGGGGATGCATTAATGAACAGACGCGAATTTCTCAAGACCGCCGGAATAGGTCTCGCAGGACTTGGGCTCGCCCCGCAATGGAATGCGTTCGCGCAGGATGCGAAGTTCGCAGGAAAACCTAACATCATCTTCATCCTGTCCGACGATGTCGGGCTCAGCGAGATCAGCTGCTGCGGAGGCGACCACTACAAGACCCCCCATATCGACGAGCTCGCGAAGACAGGCGTCCGTTTCGAATACTGCTATTCCACCCCGCTCTGCGGTCCGTCCAGGTGCGAGTCTTTGACAGGAAGATATCCGTTCCGCACCGGCCTCAACAGCAACAACAGCCACGACGCCGTCAGCCCCGACGACGAAATCATGATGCCGACGGTGATGAAGACAGCCGGGTACAAGACCGCGCTTGTCGGGAAATGGGGCCAGATCTGCCTCGGACCCGGCGAATGGGGCTTCGAGGAATACCTCAGTTTCACCGGAAGCGGACGCTACTGGAGCAGCCAGAAGGAGAATTATGTCGTCAACGGCAAGGAGAAGAAACTTGAGGAGAAGGAATATCTTCCGGATCTGATGCATGATTTCCTGGTTGACTTCATCAACCGCAACAAGGAGAACCCGTTCTACGTCCATTACTCGATGTCACACATACATGGACCGATACTGCGGACTCCCGACAGCAAGGGTCCGGAATCCGAATACTACGCCGACAATGTGGCGTACATGGACAAGCTTGTCGGGAAGCTGACGGCAGAACTGGACCGTCTCAAGCTCCGTGAAAAGACCTTGATCATATTCGCCGGAGACAACGGCACTGCAAGATTCGGCTTGGAGAAATCAACTCTGGGAGGGAAAAAGATATACGGGCAGAAGGCCAGCATGGAGGAGGGCGGAAGCCGCGTTCCTATGATCGCCAGCTGGATCGGGACGGCACCGGCTGGAAAAGTCTGCCAGGATCTTACCGATTTCAGCGACTTCTTCCCGACCTTCGCCGAACTCGGAGGAGCGAAGCTGCCTGAAGGAGTAACCATCGACGGACAGAGCTTCGCCTCACAGCTCAAGGGTGAGAAAGGCAAACCCCGCGAATGGGTATATGTCGAGCTCAATGGAAAATCATATGTGCGGAATTCGCGCTACAAGCTGACGAACAGCGGCGAGATGTTCGACATGAAGGAGGCTCCGTTCAACGAGATCCCTGTTGCGAAGGATTCCACCGATCCTGAAATAATCGCCGCACGCAAACGCCTGCAGGAGATACTGGACGCCCATCCCGCCGCCCCTGCGGAAACAGAGGGCAAGCCTAAGAAAAAGAAGAAAGCCCAGAGAAAAGCCGCCGGGAATCCTTGAATTCTCTTTAACGCAGAGTCGCAAGGACGCAAAGAATTTGCAAAGTGTTTCTAATCAATCTTATATTCTCCGCGTCTCTGCGCCTTTGCGTTGATGATTGTCTTCACTCTCCCTCGTTGTAGAATATGTACAGGCCGTCCTTGCCGGGCGCGACGATGTCCAGCCTGCCAGTTCCACGGAGGTCGGCCACGTCGAAGAATATCCCTGTACCCTTTGCCTCGCCGATCGGACCGTAGTCGATCACCTGCTTCGTGAATGACTCCCCGTTCCATTTGAAATAGTAGGTCCCGTACTCGTCCCATTCCCCTGCCTCGTTCCCGCAGTGTGCACGGTGGCGCTTGCCGGTGACAAGCTCGGGTTTCCCGTCGCCGTCGATGTCGACCCATCTCATGTCATGGTACTGGGCGTTGAACAGATCTATCTGGTGCTTCGTCCATTCCCTTTTCCCGCCTACGGTCTTCCAGCTGTACCACCAGAGCCCGTAGCCGTGAGCGGCTCCGACTATCATCTCGTTCCTGCCGTCGCCGTCAACGTCTGCGACTATGACCGGCACGCTCGCACATCCAAGATCGAATTCCGGATGCCATGCCCATTTCTCATTCCACGGATTCTTCGGACACTCGAGCCAGCCGTTCCGGAGGATGATGTCCATCCTTCCGTTGCCGGCGATGTCGCCGCAGCCAAGGCCGTGCCCCTGCGTCTGTCCTTCCGGAAACTCAAAGACCACATGTTTTATGAATTTGCCGGTCTCAAGCTTGTATACCTGCACCTGGCGCGAACATGGGGTGTTCGGAACAATCTCGACAACTCCGTCGCCGTCGATGTCCCAGGCGCGCGTGGTCTCGATGTTTCCGGTTTCCGCGATGACATGTTCCGGCCATGGCTTTCCCGCCTCGCCGGGATTCTCGCGCCAGCGCAGGGTGTTGCCCCACCAGCCGCCGGTGATGAAGTCCATCCTGCCGTCGCCGTTGACATCCATGGCTATCGTCGAGAAATCATCGTAGTATTCGCCGTATTTCCTGACCTCTCCGATCTGGTGCTTCTTCCTGAAGTCAGGACCCTGGTACCAGAATCCTCCGGACACAATGTCCGGAACGCCGTCATTGTCCACATCGATCACGGCTGCAGATTCGAATATCTCATCTGACACCCATACTTTCTTCCATTTGACAGGCATAAAAATCTCCTATTTAGTAGGTACGCCTTTTCCGTGTCCACCATAGCATCTTTGCAAAGGTGGAAGGGTGTACCATCTCTTAAATATTTGTGACAGGCTAAAGCCCGTCACTACTTTTTAGCTTTCATTTCGGCGAGCTTTCCAAACCTGTGGACGATAGCCAGCGCCGGATCAAGGGGCACATCGACCGGTTTTACGTTTTTCGGAATCTTAACCTGCGGCCTGGCGGCGATCTTCCTTCCTTTGAACTGAGGCAGCCATTCGCGCTGCGCCTCGAGCATCTCGGAAGCCATCTCCCTGGCCTCGGCAAGCGTGCATACCGCGCCTGCAAGCGGATCCATCGCCATGGCGTGGACGATGTTCTCGGTGTTCCCGTCAAGAGCCGCGTCGGCAACAAGTTCCTGCACCATCACATTGCTCATGTTGAGCGCTGCGCACTGCACCGGAATCTTTCCGACCTTAACAGGATGGAATCCCTGCCTGTCCACGAAGACCGGAACTTCAACACAGCATCCGTCCGGAAGATTCGAAATGTATCCTTCGTTCCTGACATTTCCGTTCAGCTTGAACGGAGCTCCAGTTGTCTTCGCTTCAAGTATGTAGCTGCAGTATTCGACGCTGCGTTCCGAGAGCTTCGATTCTTCAAACTCAAGATAGTCGACATGCCCGAACTTCTCGGCAAGGTAGGTGCAATATTTCACGTATGCCCCGGTCTCCCCGCCGAACGCCGGCTGGTCGCAAAACAGGTCAAGGGCCTTCTTGTTCTTCCTGAACCACGGGATGTATTCCGAAAGATGCCCGGTGCTCTCTGTCATGAAATATCCGAAGTGGCGCGCCACCTCGCACCTGACCTTCTCGTTCACATAATATTCCGGCTTCTCGATGTTTTTCATTATGACCGGATTCAGATCCCTGCCGTTCCTGGCATCCTTCAGATTGAGGAACCATGCCATATGGTTTATGCCTGCGCAGAGATAGTCGATCTTCTCCTTCGGGACATCCGCATACCGGCTCAGCAGATCCAGCGTTGTCTGCACGCCGTGGCAGAGGCCAATCGACTGGATTTCCGGAACAGTCTTGCCCAGGGCGAGACAGTTCGCCGCCATCGGGTTGCTGTAGTTGAGGAGAAGGGCGTTGGGACACAGCCTCTTCATGTCCCTTGCAATGTCGGCAAGCACCGGAATCGTGCGAAGCCCGCGGAAGATCCCGCCGGCGCCGAGGGAGTCGCCGATACACTGGTCGACCCCGTATCTCATCGGGATCTCGTAGTCCAGCTTGAACGCGTCAAGCCCGCCGACCTGGATCATCACGATCACGAAATCCGCGCCGTCGAGAGCCTTCTCCCTGTCGAGAGTGGAGCAGATCTTCGTCGGAAGCCTGTTCTCCTTCACAACGTTCCCGAGGAACTTCTCCATCCTGTCGATCTTCGGCTTGGTCCTGCTCATCAGCCAGATCTCGCTGTCACACAGCGCAGGCGTCGCCATGATGTCCATGGACAACGTCTTGCAGAATATCTGGCTCCCCGCCCCTATCATCGCTATCTTCGGCATGATTCAATCTCCTTTTTTGGACAGGATTACAGGATTTTCCGGATTTGATAATTATTGAATATCATCCTGTCAATCCTGTTATCCTGTCTATTTTTAAGGTTACTTCCCTGTCAGAAGCTTCAGGTACTGTCTCGCCACCTTGAGATCCTCGAGCGCCTCCGCCGCGTCGCAGAGAGGAGGCATCTCACCGCGGACAGCCGATATGAAATTCATCGCCTGCTGCCTCATCGCGTGGACCCACGGCATCTGGGGGACGATCGTCTCAGGCGTCTTTCCGCTGCCCGAATCCTTGAATATCTCCAGCTTTCCAGGAGTGTTGATCCTGAGAGGGGATGGAAGTTCCAGCCTGACCCAGCCCTTTTCGAAGCATACGAACGCCGACTCCTGCCAGTCAATAGAGGTCTGGAATGGAGACATTTCCAGTGAGACAGTTATTCCATTGTCGCTTGTTCCGGCAAGCAGCACCCCGTTCGGATCTGCATATGTCACCTTGTAGTTCTCGCCGATCAGATAGCGGATGAGGTTGACCTGGTGGATGTAATAGTTCACAAAACCCACATATTTCGCGTAGTTCTCCTTGTCCATGTCGGAGGGTGCGGGCTCGCTCGGGAGATCCTTGAGATATCCATCCTTGTTGATCAGATCGAAGAATCCGTTGGATATCCAGTCGCCGGCCGGCATGAGCACGCGGATGTATTTCAGCTTTCCAATCTCGCCGGACTTCTTCAGTTTTTCAATCTCGGCCTTCGCGTATGCGGACGCCGGATCGCTGCGCTTGTGGTAGCCGACCATGATCCATGTGCCGGACTTTTTGAGGCATCCCAGGATTTTCTCGCCGGATTCGATCGTGCTGGAAAGCGGTTTCTCTATGAACACCGGGATCTTCGCCGCCAGCAGTTCGGGAAGAAGTATCCCATGCCTCGTGAACGGCTGCGACGCCACGATGCCGTCAAGCTTCTCCTTCTTCAGCATTTCGGAGGCCTCCGAATACACCTTGCCGATGTCATATCTCTGCGCCACCGCCTTCGCCGTCTCCTTCCTCGGCTCCGAAAGCGCGACTATTTCACAGTCTGCGAGAGTCGCATAGTTCCTCAGATGCGCGCACTGGCCCATTCCGCCGACACCCACAAAACCTATCCTGACCTTGCTCTTTCCATCTTTCATCTTATTTCTCCTTTACAATAATTGCTTTTTGAAACTGATAGAACTTATGCTTTATTTACAGTCATATCAAGCCTGATGCAATTACGGATATTGCCGTATTATTTACAAATATTGCTGTTATGGATAAACTAACTTTTGGACATGCTGGATTGAACTCCCCGAAGCGGAGCTGGCACATGGGCAGGCATTCCCACAGCTTCAACGAGATCATTGTCGTCATGTGGTCGAAGGAGAGGATATCGATGGCCGGGAAGGAGTTCGAGGCGTCGGAAGGGGACGTGGTCGTGTTCAGGCCGGGAATCGGACACGAGGAATGGAGCGGCGACAATCCGCCTCTTGAAACGATATTCTTCTCGTTCTCGGGGACGCTGCCCGAGGAGGTCCCCTCCATGTTCTCGGATTCAAAAGGGAGGCTGAGGCTCATCGCCACATGGATGCTGAACGAAAGCAGGACCCTCAGCCCGTCGGAATCGCAGGGCCTCATGCAGGGCTATCTTGAAGCTTTCATCGCGGAAGCAGTGAGGATAGTCCGGCACCAGGAATCCCCGCTGGTCGAGAATATCCGCAGCATGGTGATCAGGGATCCGGCGAAGGACCATTCCCTGGAATCGCTTGCGAAATCCGCAGGACTCAGCAAGTTCCATTTCCTGAGGAAGTACACCCAGCTTGCAGGAGCCTCCCCGGCGGACGACGTACGTCGCATAAGGCTGAGCTTCGCAAAGGATCTGCTGATCTCCACCGACGAACCGCTGAAGAACGTCGCCGAGAAGTCCGGCCTCAGCAACGAGACGACCCTCTGCCGCCTTTTCAAGAAGTACTACAGGAAATCCCCCGGCCAGTTCAGGAACTGAACAGGATAAAACATCCTCTCACAAAGTCACGGAGACACAGAGAAATTATCTGTTCTTTATTCGGCTCCCTGCCAATACCGTTAATATAAGCGTATCATCTTGAAAACATGAGACTTGGGTTGCTTTTGTCTTTACGCATGGAATGCGTAGGATAACATAGCCTATGGTTTCAACCATAGGTATCTAAGTCCAAAAATGATTCGCCCTGTAGGGGCGAAATATATTCCGTCCCTACAGGACGTGTCAATTTCCATATATGACCTGTGGTTGAAACCACAGGCTGCATTATTCAATCCCTTCAGGATTCACACAAGCAGCAGCGCGCAAGGCATTGGCATGTCACCGACATAACACTTGGCGTCTCTGTGGCTTTGTGAGAGAAAAGGGATTTAGAATTCCTGCGGATGCCTTTTCTTCAATTCCGGGATCGCCCATTCCCTGCCTGTCTTCTTCAGATATTCGCAGTATCCCTTTAGATGGCCCCTGGCATGGAACGGTCCGCCTTCCTTCATGACAGTCCAGAGCGGATCCGTGTCCGAATCCATCGTCATCATCATCTGGTCATGCCATTCGTTGAGATATGCGATTCCTTGCTTGACCCTCTCCGGTTCCTTCTCTGTCAGATCAAGCTGTTCGTGGGGATCCTTCTTCAGGTTGAACAGCATGTCCTTCGAGAAAAGGTGGTATCCGTCATGGTATGTCCTGATATAGAGCCAGTCGCCGAACCTCACGCCCCTCTGGCAGACGTGCGCGCACTGGCTTATCACAAGATATTCCCTTCCGCAGTCCCTTCCTCCCTTCAACGCCGCTGCATAGCTGTCTCCGTCCCAGCTCCTGCACTTTTCCCTGCCAAGCAGTTCGGCAAGGGTCGGCCCGAGATCAAGATTGTAGTGAAGCCCCTTGTCGGAGCCCTTCTTCATCCCCGGCCAGCGTATGATCATCGGGATGCGGCAGGTGATGTTGTCGGCGGTGCCGTGCTCGCCATAGATCCCAAGTTCTCCCTGGTTTTCCCCATGGTCTGAACTTATGATTATGATCATATCGTCGAAGATCTTTTTCTTCTTCAGCGCATCGAAGAGCCTGCCGATATGCCCGTCCATGTATCGGATTCCGCAGTCATATCCGTCGATCATCCTGCGCAGGTCCTTCATATCTTTGATCTCTCCGAGATACCGGGGATATTTAGGGCTGGTGCTGTTGTCATACATTGAAACCTCGCGTGCGCAGTGCGGACCGACCATTTGCCTGTGCTTTTCGACAACCTCCTCCTTCAGCCATTCCGGCAGCGGATCGTCCTTGAACGGATTTCCAAACTCCTCGGGCGCACGGTACGGGGTGTGCGGATCCCAGTAGTTGATCTGCAGGAACCAGTCGTCCTTGTCCGCATTCCTCTCAATCCAGTCCAAAGCGGTCGGCGTAACCTCCTCAGCCGACTCCATGCCTCCTTTCCCGGTATTGTGCACCTCCGAGAATCCAGCAAGGAAATAATAGGCGCTGTGCCGTTCGGCGAAAGGGCTTATGCTGACCGTCTTAAGTCCGGCGCGCCTGAGCATTCCGGGAATGCTCTCCGAATCAAGCTTGTCCCTGAAATTCCTGCCCTTCCCTTCCGGCCTGAAATCCGCGCAAAGCCCGCCATGGTTGATTACACCGGTATGGATCCCGAACCTTCCGCTCATCATCGCAGTCCTGGACGGTAGGCAGGGCGCATCGGAACAGTAATAGTTGTCGAACCTCATCCCCTGCTTTGCAACTGAGTCGATGTTAGGAGACGTGTTCCTGTGGTACCCGTAGCATCCAAGATGGTCCGGCCGCAATGTGTCGAGATCAAGATATAGAATCCGCATTTAATACCTCCGTATAAGCTCCAAATTTCAAATCCCAAACTCCAAACAAATTTCAAACCCTCAAATATCCCAAACATCAGCCATGTTTTGTTTGGAACTTTTACTATTTGTCCTCTTTGTTTGGAACTTGGAAGTCTGGAATTTGATATTTAATTTCATCCAATAGTATTTTTGAAATTACAGGTATCTGGCTGTCGGCATCCGGACGGTAGTTCTCCGCCAGGGCCAGCACCCCTGCAAACCTGCCTTCATTGAACACCGGCGCAGCATATCTCCTGACTCCGTTCGGATTATATTCCAGATCCATGGCGTATCCGTTCTTCCTGTCAGACTCCAGAATCTTCCCGCACATTGTCCCTGAAATTGATTTTCTCACCCCACTCCTGTATACCCAGTATCCCCCTCCTGAAACATCCATATCCAAGCTGGAGATTGCGATTCTCGCAACAGCCTCGAATTCACCGTCAAGCTCACGCTCAAACCCGATTTTCGCCTTGACGTGTATCTCCGCGTCTTCCGGCTCGGAACGCATGGTCAGCGACATTTTCCCGTCGCTGGACACGTACCATTCGGCGGTGCGGCATGTCTTTTCAGCCAGGACATCCAGCAGCTTCTGGATTTTCGAGGAGAATTCCCTGACTGCGCTGTCGAGGCGGACCATTGCGACTTTCACGGAATATTCCTTTGACTCCGGATCCCTGCCGGCAAGCCCGAGTGAAACCAGGGTGTCCAGATAGCGCAGGACCGAAGCTTTCGGCTCTCCTATGTCCTTGGACAATGATTCCAGCTTCTGCGGACCGCCGCCGGAAAGCCTCTCCAGGATCTTCAGCCCCTTCTCGAGCGCCGGCGCAGATGATTTTGTTTTATGTTTCATATATGATATTTGTTTTATATATGAAATATAATCCATATGGAAATACTGTCAAGAGGGGATTCGCAGATTATTTTCTTGTCAGGCGACTGGGCCTGACCTTGGAGTGCGGTGATTCACGTGTCGGGCGTAGCTTCTTAGCGAAGACTGATCACCGCCTTTTCTCGCGAAATTCATTTCGCGTCTTTTTGGACGGAATGAATTCCGTCATTAAAGGCGGTAACAAGTTTACCCGCCATAGGCGGCGCCAAAGGCGACCAGGTTTACCGCACTCCATGTGATTAATTCTCGAAGGAGGAATTAATCATAAAACCTAATAGAATACTATTCTCTGTGGTTGGATCACTCCGTCCAGTTGAACTCCGATTTTCCACCGCAGAGTTTCCATTTCGCCGGACAGCTCGTATCCATCCAGTCTAGCGGTTCCGCGGTTGGCTGCTGTACGGACGCCATGCTGAACGCGGCCTTCAGCGCCTTCCTCTGTTCAGCGCCGATGACTTCCCGTTTCGCCGAAACAAAGAGCGGCGTTCCGCTCCTGGCGAGAAGATCGAGCCACTGGGCGTTGAGCCTCCACGGAATATGTTCGGTTATGCCGACGCAGTCCGCGTCCAGCGCGAAGAACGTGCGGTTCTGTCCGGCCCTGAACGCAAGCGTGTTCACACCCATCTTCCGGGTGCGCGCCCACTCCATGCCACTCGTGTCGTCGCCGATCCTCTGGATGTGCGCATATCCTGTAATAAGATGTCCGACCGTGTTGCAGCCGATGATGACTGCACCGGCGGCGGCATCGCTGACAGCCTTGTATACGCCTTTCAGGATCTCCGCGTTCGTCCTGCTCCTGTCGCTGAACGCCCAGCCGTCCTCCGTGATGCTGTCTCCCATCTGGAATCCCCACCTGCCAGCAACATCCCATGTGGAAAAGTCATGCTTGATCAGTTCGTAGCCCCATTTCCTGAAAAGACGGATGTCGTCGCTTATCCTTTCCAGGTTCTCCGGAACAGTCGGATCAAGGACTATCTCGTGAGGATTGGAATGGGACTTGAACCGTGTCGCCCTGGCATGCTTCACCCAGGGGCTGTCCTCTGTGGTCAGGAGTGGACGGTACCAGATGCCCGGACGGCATCCAGCCTTCTTGATGTCGGACGCGAGTCCCTTCATGTCAGGAAAATGCTTGCCGCTGAGCGACCATGGCGCGCCTCCGGTAACACCGGTGAACTGCCAGCCGCCGTCAATCACAGAGAAAGGGCGGTTTTTCATGTTGTCTGAAAGCTCCGAACAGAACTTTGAATCATCAAGTATCCTTTCTGCAGTGCTTTTCCCGTATGAATAATACCAGTCGTTGAATCCGTATACTGTCATTTTCGGAAGGATTGCGTTGCCGCACAGCTTCTTCATGAACTTGCAGTTTGCCTTATACGGGGAATCTCCAGCTTCGCCCTCGTAATGGACGATCTCGCACGCGGTCAGGGTCCTCCCGTTCAGCACCACACCCTTGCCTCCGGACCTGGTATCTATCACCAGTGAATATCCGTTCTGGTCGGCCTGCCAGCAGCAGAACGCCGACGCACCGGTCCTGACACCTATCCCGTCAGTCCTGCGCCCGTCATGCACCATGAAGAACCAAGGCATAGGTCTGTCCGGCACGATTCCGCGCCATTCCAGGTCACCGTAGCTCCGTTCCCATGCGTCGCCGAGTATCCTGGCCCCTTCGGGCATCCTGTGGCTGAACTTGATGAGAATCCTGCTGACTTCCCCGCCCTTATCATCGCAGGAAATGAATATCTTTGTTGAACATCCTTTGTCCTCAAGCCTGACCTTGCATGAATTCCTAGTCCAAGCCGAACCGCTCTTATTCATGGGAATCCATTTACCCGCCGCCTCCAGACATACTTCCCTGATCTTGTCTATCATTGATTAATCCTTTGAATAATTATGTTTAGCCACAGAATACATCCGCCTTCGCCAAGAAGCTTCGGCGCGACAGGCAGAAATACTTATACTTTCACGGGACCGACTTCCTTTCACGGAACTTCACCGGAGACATGCCGGTAATGTCCTTGAACACCTTTGAAAAATAGAACTGGTTGCTGAAACCGCAAGCCTCTGATATTTCCTTCACCTGCATATTTCCTGTCTGGAGCATGTGCTGGGCATGCTTGATACGCTGCAGGTTCATGTAGACTACCGGACTCATCCCGAAATTTTTCGTGAAAAGATTCGTGAAGTAGTTCGGCTGGAGGCTGACGGCACCCGCGAGTTCGCCCACCATGATCTCCCTGGAAATATTCCTCTCTATAAATGAAAGAGCCGGGGCGAACCTCTGCAGGCATCTCAGCTTCTCGTCCTGCGAGGAAAAATCCGTCTCTTTCAGGAACCTCAGGAGGAGCGATCTCACCGTCAGATCCCTCTCTGCGGCATCCGTTATCTTTTCAGATGAAAGGCTGCCTGTCATCCTCTTCCACTGTCCGGCGACATCCCCGCGTTCAGGCGCAGGCACTCTGACTTCATATGGGAACCTGAAAAAATCGAACAGCTCCAGCCCGCCGAGGATCCTGGCCTTGAAATGGACCCAGTCGAGATCCATGC
>CAZDNQ010000043.1:0-16101 GCA_964506605.1 uncultured Victivallis sp.
GACACAAGCACTGTGAGCATGTATTTCTGGTCGACCCCCTCCATGCTGGCAACCCCGCCAGGGCTCTACGTGCTGGACAGCCACCGCCTTGCGGACAAGCTCTCCGTCATCTACGAAACGCAGCGCGGACGTCCGAGCCCGTATCGCGCCGAATATCCATATATGCTTTCAGTATTTACATGCTGGCAGGATTTTGACGTCGTCGTATTCCACGGTTCATGGTTTGGAAGCTCCAGCGACGAGCAGCTCCTGGCTGGGACTGTCCAGGCGCCCACAACTTCGCATTTCTGGACAGGCGTCCATCTCGAGCACGACCAGACAATGACCTCCGCCATCGCAATGGCAGGGCGCATCTTCCTCAGCGGTTCTGTCGAATCCGCTCCGGATCCAGCTGTATACACGGTCGGAAAAAAGGGGATATTCTCATTTGACACGTTCAATGGAATAGGCGGAAAGGACATGAGCTTCAACACCTTCTCGCGCGGGACACGCATAAGGCTTGAACCTGAAAAGGACTGCGGTGTGCTGCTCGACGGCAAGGAGCCTCAGCCCATGGAGCCTGTCAAGGAGGCTGTCGCCACGGGAAAGAACGCCCTCTGGGACTGGCAGAACGGGCGCCTGATAATAGATTCACCCACGGTCAAGGTCTATACCGGAAAGACTGTCCCTTCCTATTCCTTCAAGGACGGGATCACGATAAGCGGATTCAACACACCTTTCATCTCATTTGCCCTGATCAGCGCCGACGGTAAACCTCTACTTGGTGAAAACGCCTGCAAGAAGGCATACGTAAGCGCGGTCCTCGACTGCAAGAACACAGGCTTCGACTACGACTATTCCACCCCGGGCGGCGGCCCAATCGAACAGGCAAAGGCCGTAAGGAATCCAGGCGTTGCCCCTATAATTGTCGACAAGGTAAGCTATACGCTGTCGTTCCCGGTTGAAATAAGCGGGAAGTTCACCGGCTACGATTTCGCAATGCGTCAGACAGAGGAGAATACAATCAAAGGGCAGAACACGATTCGCAGGCCGGAACAGACATTGTGGATGGGGCTGCTGGAATTTTCCGGACGCGGGAAAAGTATGGAGGTTGCCGTTGATCCAAGTCCGGGTGTGGCTGCCACAATAAGCACCGGCAACATCAAAGACACTGAAAGCACAGACCAGGAGCTTGCAGGAATACCCAACCCCCTGCCCTCGTTGAGCTGGGGTGACAACTACAACCGCGCCCACCGCACTCTCCGCGACGGAACAATAATAAAAACTTCCATCTCGCCGCAGGATTTTTCGGCGAAAAACGACAAGACAATAACTATCAATGAGGCGACTGTCCTGATGGGCATGCCGTCAAACATCGATGTCATATTCTCTGAAGACAGGATGAGCAAGATAGTCGTAACATTCACGCAGGCCCCTGCGTTCGCAGATTTAATTGCGAAGTTCAAGGATACTTTTGGAAAACCGGAACGTGAAAAGATCGTGAATGTCGCTTCTGACCAGAGTGAAGTCCAGTGGAACGTCAGGAAAGATGCATGCACACTTGCCGTGACAGCGACAGAAGTCCAGGGCGTCGTCCGCGCAACATATTCATTCGTGAAGTAAATACAGCGAATTTATTGAAGAAGGAATGTCGGGCTGAAGCCCAACATACTTTCCATGCACAAATTTACTTTTCCGCGCCACATGCTAATTTTACACTGCGCAAAAACGACTAACTTGAAACTCGATACTTGAAACTTGGAATTTGCTCTGGACGCCTTGTGCCTCTGTGTCTTTGCATTTTGTTATCTGAATCGGCAATCAAAACCATCAATCGAAAATAAAATAATGTCCCTGATCCAATACAGCTACGATGTAATCGTTGTTGGAGGCGGCCATGCGGGCTGCGAGGCCGCGCTCGCATCTGCACGTCTCGGCGCCAGGACGCTGCTGCTCACGATCAACATGGACCACATCGCCCAGATGAGCTGCAATCCTGCCGTAGGCGGGATCGCAAAGGGACAGGTCGTCCGCGAGATCGACGCCCTAGGCGGGGCGATGGGCAGGATAACCGATGCCGCCTCAATCCAGTTCAGGATGTTGAACAGGGGCAAAGGACCGGCAGTATGGTCGCCCCGCGCACAGTGCGACAAGGTCTGCTACCAGCGCGCCATGAAGTTCGAGCTGGAGAACACCGAGAACCTGATAATCCACCAGGCCGAAGCCACAGGCTTCATTCTTGAAGACGGTAAAATATGCGGCGTTGCAACCAGGCTCGAAGAGAAGTTCAGATGCAGGAGCGTCGTTGTCTGCAGCGGCACATTCCTTTCCGGAAAACTCCATTACGGCCTTCTGAACTTCCCCGGAGGACGCGCAGGCGACCCTCCTTCTACCGAACTTTCGCAGTCCCTCTCCGGACAGCTGGGAATACGGCTCGGACGGCTGAAGACAGGAACTCCGCCGCGGATACTTGCAAAGACCATTGACTTCTCAAACATGATCGTGCAGGACAGCGAGACACCGGAGGAGTCGTTCTCATTCTTTCCAGATAACAGCGCCGCGCCCCGCTCTACAAGGAAGGAGATGCCCTGCTATCTGGTAAAGAGCACCTTGAAGACCGCCGAAGTCATCAGGGCCAACCTGGACAAGTCGCCGATGTACAGCGGAAAGATCAAAGGAATTGGGACAAGATATTGTCCGTCGTTCGAGGACAAGGTGGTACGTTTTCCGCACCATGAAACTCATCTGCTCTACCTGGAGCCGGAGGGCGAATACACACAGGAATATTATATCAACGGAATATCGACAAGCCTCCCGCCGGAAGTCCAGGTGCAGATGATGCATTCGATTCCCGGACTCGAAAACGCCGTGATTTCCAGATATGCATATGCCATCGAATACGACTTCGTGTTCCCGGACCAGATCACCCGCGGTCTCGCCGTAAAAAAATGGCCGAACCTGTTCCTCGCAGGGCAGATCAACGGCACAAGCGGATATGAGGAGGCCGCAGGACAGGGACTTGTCGCCGGACTTAATGCCGCGAGATCCGCAGCCGGAAAGGAACCGCATGAGCTTGGACGCGAGACAAGCTACATCGGAGTAATGCTGGATGACCTCGTGACAAAGGAGATCGTCGAACCCTACCGCCTCTTCACAAGCCGCGCCGAGTACAGGCTCCTGCTCCGCCAGGACAATGCTGACCTGCGCCTCTGCCGGATGGCGCATGAACTCGGGCTGCTTCCTTCTGCGAAGTTCGCAAAGTTCAGCGGATACGCGGAACGCCTCGCCGGTCTTGAAGCGAAATACAAGAAGGAGCGACATGACGGACAGAGCATCTTCGAACATTTGAAGATGCTCGGTGGCGACGTGTCTGCAGGTATTGATTTCCCTCTGCCGGATCTCGACCTGTCACTTTGCGAAGACCGCAGGATCCTTCGCCAGCTCATAATCGCCGCGCACTACCAAGGATACATCGAACGCGAGATGAAGTCCGTGAAGAACCTGCAGAAGCTGGAGAACTGGAAAATACCGGCGGACTTCAACTATGACGCCGTCCTTGGCCTGAGGAACGAGTCCAGGATGAAGCTTTCAAAGGTCCTGCCATCGACACTGTCACAGGCCACCCGCATAGACGGTGTCACGCCAGCCGAGATTACTTTGCTCCAGGTGCATCTGAAGAGGGTGTACAGCAAAGCCTAGCCACAGACTTCCACTGACCCGAAACTGCCGACTTGATAATTTTATTCTGTCATAAACTTCTTGAAAATAAATATTATGACTATATATTATGACTAGATAATAATGGGGAGCAACCATGAAGATGTCTGTCAGCGAATTCAAGGCCAAGTGCACCCACGTGCTGAGGGAGGTGGCCGCCGAATACAAGACGATAGAGGTGACCAACCATGGCAGGACGGTCGCATTGATTGAACCGCCAAAACCTAAGACGAAGATCAACCAGGCCTGGGGCTCCCTCGCCGGCAAAGTGACATATGTCTCCCCTGACTTTGACAAGCCACTAGGCGACAAGGAATGGGAGGCGTCGAAATGAAGTATCTCCTTGATACCCATGCCTGGATATGGCTTGTGGAAGGTTCGGATGAATTTCCGCGCCGGACAGTGGAACTGCTCAAGGATTCCGCCAACTCCCCGCTGGGGCTTTCAGCCATCAGCCCATGGGAGATAGCAAAGAAATCTTCAATCGGGAAGCTCCGTCTGGCAATGCCGTTACTGGACTGGGTTGTCAGCGCCACATCAAATCCTGGAATTATCATCTATCCGCTAACACCCGAAGTGTCTGTGGAGGCAAACTCTCTCCCTGGAAAATTCCATAATGATCCGGCAGACCAGATGATCGTCGCGACCGCCCGTATTTTCGATCTGACAATAATAACCTGCGACAGGAACATATTGAGTTATCCCTACGTCAAGACGTTTTGGAAGTAATTCTACTTTCTGCGATGCAGAATTGAATACAATGCCAGATATGCAAGGCCTAGCCCCATAAGTATCATAATAGCTCCATAGAACTGGCATCTGCCTTTAGAGACATATTCGAGACCTGACGGTATAGGATTAATGACTCCCTTGATCACGGTATGCTCAACAATCATCTCCGACGGATGGACAACATGGAAAATTCCGAAAAGAAACAGGATTACTGCAATTAACAGTGCTATCCTCTCTCCAAGCCAAAGCCTGTGTATCAAATCCCGGAACTTACCATATGAAGATTCCGACATGGGCCTCCATCATATTTCGAATTTCCAATTGCCAGCGTCCAGTTTCCAGTATCAATGCACCAGTTCGTAGAGCTTGTCCATCTGGTCCGGAGTTCCACCTGTCATGATATAGATGGCGTCCTTGCCGACATGGTCGAGAAGCGGCTTCACTTCTTCGGGCCTTATTCCGACGACCTGCACAGATTTTCCAGCCTTGATGATCTTCCTGTAGAGCTCATACCAGCGGGGATGACCTCCCTGCTCTATTCCGGCCTGGGGCGTCCATTCGATGGCGTCCAGATCCTCGATTGAAAGGAGCGTATCGAGATGGCACATGGCCTGTGTGCCGTCGAGATGGTAGAGCGAATAATCGAGCCATCTGCACTGTTCCGTCAGGCATGGCACTACGAACTCCTTGAACATGTCCGGGGAGAACATCGCCGAAGCGTCGCACTGCAGTTTCGCGGTCTTGCCCGGGCCCCATACGCGGAAAGCCGCCCACGACGAACTGCCGTCTTCAAGCTTGATGATATCATAGATGCGCTGGTAAGCCTCGAACCAGACCTTGTTTATCTCCTCGACCTTCTGTTTCACCCATTCCGGCCTTTCGATCAGGTCGAACATGAGTGTCTGCGGATCCCGCAGCGACGAGAGCACGTCTACGTTCTCAACCAGGTCAGGCGCACCTGTCATGTACTTGCCTTTTCCGAGTTTGACGCATTCCCTCATTGTCTGCTCGGTGAGCTTCCACCACTTGTTCTGCGGATCGAACTTAAGCGGCGGGAGCTTTTCCGGTTCAGATTCGTTCATCATGCATGGTTCGAACCATACGGTCTCCTTTGAGATCCCAGGTTCGCTTCCTATGAATGTAGCCAGCGAGCCGGGCCCGAAATTCGTGTCGCTTACAGGAAGCACGTCGGCGCCGTAATATCCTTCGGAGACACGGAAATGGTTGACCTTTGCACGCAGCACCGGATTCAGATAATATTCTTTTATGTCAGGAGCATCCACGCGGGACACTTTCTCCACCTGGCGATCGGCCTTCGGAGCGCCCCAGGTGCCGACAACCACGCCTTTGCGGTTCCAGAAATCGTTGAAACTCCTTTTAGTCTCCTGCCAGTTTGGCTTCCATGAAATTTCCGACATATATCTACCCGTTGATTTTATTTTTGGAAAATTGTCATTAAGGTATAGTCCTCTTATGAAAATTCCATCAAAAGTGCATTTTGTCGGAGCAGGCGGGATCGGCATGAGCGGTCTGGCTCAGATGCTCAAATGGCTCGGATGCGATGTCAGCGGGAGCGACCGCGACATGGACAAGCCCGAGAACGAACGAATAATCGGCTCCCTCAGGAGATCCGGTATATCTCTGTTCCCGCAGGATGGTTCATATGTCAAAAACGGCAGACCCGACTTCCTGATATATTCCACAGCCATCGAGGAAAGCAATTCCGACTTCATGGCCGGCAAAGAGATACCGAGAGTACACAGGGCGGAAGCCCTGGCCGCGGCAATCCTCTCCATGAAGGATGTGGTCTCAATAGCTGTTACAGGCACATGCGGCAAGACGACCGTCACCTCCTGGCTCGCGGAGACCCTCTGCAGGATGGGCCACGATCCTGTCATGCTCTCCGGCGGACTTGTCAACAGCTTCTCAAATGCGGAATTCGCAGGGAACTTCCGGCCTGGCAAGGGAAGATACTTCGTCTACGAGGCCGACGAAAGCGACAAGAGTTTACTGGCGTTCAAGCCCGACTACTCGGTTGTGCTGAACATAGGCAACGACCATTATCCAATCAGCGAACTAGCGGAAGTGTTCCGGAAATTCATATCCAACACCAGCAGAGGTGCCGTCATCGATGAGACTGTCAGGGGGAGCCTGGGCGGACTCGACTGCGGAAAAGCTGAACTGATGGTTTTCGGCGAGGACAAGCAATGTGCATGGCGCTTCAACTCTTATGAGATTGAAGACGGCTGTGCTTCAATTGAGGTCGCAGGGGTGAAATCAAAGAAGCCTGTCAGATTCCATCTGCCATCGCCCGGCCGCCACAATGCTATGAACGCGATGTCCATCATTGCGGCGCTTGAGATGCTCGGTCTCTACAGAGAAGGATGCGAGAAGCATATTTCAGAATTCAAAGGTGTCTGGAGGCGCTTCAATATCAAGGGGAAACTCCCGTCCGGCGCTCTCGTGATCGACGACTATGCGCACAATCCGGAGAAGATCGCATCATGCATAAGGACGGCTCGGGAGATAACAGAAGGAAGGATATTCGCCGTCTTCCAGCCGCACGGCTACGGCCCGCTGAAGTTTATGAAGGAACCCCTTTTCCAGGAGCTTGAGAAGGTCATGGGCAGGGGCGACAGCTTCAGTTTCCTCCCGGTTTTCTATGCCGGCGGAACGACAAGCTTCAGCCCGACATCGGAACAGGTGGTGCTGGAATACCGCCTCAATACTTCCAAGGACTACTTCTCCTTCGGAAACCGCGAGGAGCTGAAGAAATATCTGCTCGAGAACACATCATCTAAAGATACTGTGCTGATCATGGGCGCCCGCGACAACTCGCTGTCAACATGGTCGCAGGAAATCTGCGGCTAGCAGCAGGCCGCATCTGGCGTTGCGGCCAGCATACAATCCGGACATAGCGTGTTCCAGGCGCTGCTGTTGGACGGTTACGATTCCTGGTTTCTTACGCTGTCGCGCCTGATCAGGCTGTACGGCAGCACCAGGCGCTGCGGCAGAGGCTTCTTCTCAAGGAATGATTCGATGATGTTTACCGTGGTCTCCGCGAGCCCGATATGGTCCTGTGTGATTGTCGTCTGGGGCGGCGTAGCATAATGGGAGAACAACTTGTGTTCGGATGCGATCAGCGAAATGTCATCCGGAATCCGGCGGTTGTAGAGAGACAGTGCGTAGGCTGCGACAATTCCGGCATTGCCGCCGGGGCAGAACAGCGCGTCGATCCCCTGCTTCAACAGTTTTCCGATTATCTCCACATAGTTGTCACTGGCGCAGAAATGGATGAGATTATCATGCGATGGAAGCTTTCTGGCTTTCAGGGCTCTGACAACAGCGGCTTTGCGGACATCGGTATTGCCACTGCCCGGCGTACCGTAAATTATACAGCCGATCTTTTTGCATCCGCGCTCATGGAGATGGGCAATGGCCAAGTCCATGCCCTGGACCTCGTCGGAACGCACCGAATATACGTTTGGAGAATGTTGCGGCGCGGCACGATCCACAAGCACAAGAGGGGCTGAAAAACGGTCCGGCCATTTCTTGAAATCATCAGGTTCGGCGCCGATCGCCACGGCACCGCAGAACTGTATGCTGTCAAGGCGGTCAATATTGTCCTGTGGCAGAACCTCGATTCGGAAACCATGCTTTGGGAGAACCAATGTCAGGGCCATCATCACCATCTCAAGGCAGTTGCGGATAGGGTATATCTCATCTCCTGGCAGAATGATTACGACATTGCGCTGCTTGGTCGAGAGGCGCGGATGGTAGCCGTGCTTCTTGGCTATGGCAAACACATGCTCCCTGATCCTGCTCCTGATGTTCGGATGGTGGCTGAACACACGCGACACTGTTGCCGGAGAAACTCCGGCAAGCTTGGCGATCTCCTGCAGTTTCATGATGTTATTCCCTGTGTTTTGATTCATTTTCAATATATGTGCAATATTGCTGAAATCCAATGCTTCTTCCATCAACCTTTTCAATAATAGAGCGGATTGAAGATTGCCAGAGGAAACCAAAAACGCTAGGGTAACGATTATAAACAAGACAACTGGAGATAAGATATATCTATGAAAGCAATTAAATTCGGAGTCTGCGGAGTCGGAAGGATCGGCGACCAGCATTGCCGGGTCTTCTCCCAATACCAGAAGAAGTATGAACTTGTCGCACTTTGCGACATTGACCATGACCGTGTCAACGCCAAGGCGAAGGAGTTCGGCGGAAAAGCCTATACCGGCCTGGCTGATTTCTTCTCCGATCCGAAAATGGAGCTGGTAATCATCGCCACGCGTTCGCTGGATCACGCCCGCAATGCGGAACAGGCGCTCGCCGCAGGGAAGACCGTCCTGCTCGAAAAACCTCTTGGGGTGACCGCACAGGATTACCGCCTTCTCAAGCGGCTCGACAAGAAGTATCCTGGAAAGCTCTTCTTCGGTCACAACCACCGTTTCGAGCCGGCTTTTGAAAACACGCGCGACATCATTTCCAAGGGGCTCCTTGGGAGGATCCAGGTGGTGAAGCTCTGCAAGCACCACGTGTTCATGCGCCGCAACGACTGGCAGATGCGGCTGGACTGCGGCGGAGGACAGCTCAGCGTGTGGGGTCCGCATCTCCTCGATCAGGGTTTGCAGTACCTCGGTGCACCGGTGCGCGATGTCTGGAGCTACCTCAGGCGCGTCCTGACACCCGGCGACGGCGACGATCATGTGAGAATCACACTCATCGGCAAAAACGACGTTGCGATCGAGATTGAGATCAGCAATTCAGTCGCCATCGCAGGACCTTACTGCACGGTATACGGCGACCGCGGTACGCTTACATATGATCAGGACCAGAAAAATATCCAACTCAAATATCTTGATCCGAAGTTCCGCTGGCCAAAAGCCACCGCTGACGCGGGAACTCCTGTGCCGGGGAGAGCCCTCGGAGCCGAGAAGGAGCTGCCGTGGATTGAAGAGACGCGAAAAGTCGAACCTGACACCAACATGTGGGAGCAGGTTGAAATAGAGATGGCCAGGCATCTATATGAAGCCCTCCGCAACAATATTCCGTTCCCCGTCAGGAACTCAGATGGACTTGAAGTCCTGCGCATAACTGAAATCGTGAAGAAGCAGAATCCGCAGTTCAACTGGATAGGATGAAACCATTGAATCCATGAGAAAGATAAAAATAGTACAGATTGGAATATGCCATGAGCACGCTGCGGGAAAACTCGGAGCGCTGCGCCTGCGCCCGGACATCTTCGAGATTGTCGGCGTAGTCGATGACCGCGCCAGCAGGGCTGCGAAGTTCGCAGGCAAAGACCTAAAGCCTTATGACGGGCTGAGGTGGATAACCGAGGAGGAACTGTTCAGCACGCCCGGCCTCCAGGCTGTTACCATCGAAACTCCGAACCTCGATCTGGTTCCAACTGCGCTCCGCTGCATGAAACACAATCTGGCGATACACATGGACAAGCCCGGCGGCGATGCTCTCGCGAAGTTCGCAGAACTTCTTGACGGATGCAAGGGGAAAAAGCTGCCCTTCCAAATGGGCTATATGTTCCGTGGAAATCCCGCGATGAAATGGATCATAGACGCAGTACGGCAGGGATGGCTGGGCGAAGTCTTCGAGATCCATGCCAGCATGAGCCACGGCTACGGCGGCAGTGAATACCAGGAGTATATGGGCAAGTTTCACGGCGGCATCATGTTCAATCTGGGATGCCATCTCATCGATCTGGTGGTGGCGATCATGGGCAGGCCGCAGCATGTCACCCCGTTCCTCAAATCGGCACCAGGGTTTCCTGACAACATAAAGAACAACTGTCTGTCAGTCCTTGAATACCGGCACGCAACAGCAACACTGCGGGCCTGCAGCCTGGAGGTCGATGGCCTGAACCGGCGTCGCTTCAGGCTCTGCGGCACCAATGGTTCCGTCGAACTTTGCCCGCTGGAACGTTTCGACGGCAGACCTCTGCAGATGGAGCTTGTGCTGAAGGATGCAATTCCGGGATATGCTGCAGGCAGCCACACGATCGACTTTGGAATCATCCGAAACCGTTACGAGGACCAGCTGGTGGAGTTTGCGAAGATCGTCATTGGCGAAATGCAGAACCCTTACACATATGAACATGATCATCTGGCGCAGGAAGTTCTCCTGTCAGCCGCCGGATATTCCGAATGGAGGAAATGAGATGCTTGCGATTATTGTGAGAAAGGACAAATCATTGGCATGGGAGGAAGTCCCCGAACCGCACGTCAGGGACAATGAAATCCTGGTTGAAGTCCATGCAACAGCGCTCAATCGTGCCGACCTCCTGCAGCGTGAAGGCAAATACCCTTCTCCTCCCGGATGGCCGGAGTGGATGGGATTGGAAGTTGCTGGCAAGGTCATAAAGGCTCCGGAAAACTGCAGATGGAAGACAGGCGACGAGGTTTGCGCCTTGCTGGGAGGCGGAGGATATGCGGAGAGAGTTGCAGTTCCGGCGGACATGGCGTTGCCGATTCCCAAGGGGCTTTCGATGATCGAGGCGGCCGCAATTCCGGAAGTCTTCACCACAGCCTATCTCAACCTGTGTATTGAAGGCGGGATGAAGGCTGGAGACGCCGTCTTCATACAGGCCGGCGCCAGCGGTCTGGGCATGGCCGCGATACAGCTTGCAAAGGAGATGGGGGCAAAGGTGGTCACGTCTGTCGGTTCTGAAGACAAGGTCAAGTTTGTGAAACAGCTGGGAGCCGACGTGATCATCAACAGGAAAACGCAGGACATTGCCGCAGTATTGGCGGAACACCCGGTCGACATCGCCATGGACTGCGTCGCAGGCTCACAGCTTGGTCCATGCCTGAAAACAATGGCGCGCGGCGGACGCTGGATCGTCATCGCCTCTCTTGATGGAACCAGGAGTGAAATCGACATGGGGGACTTTTTCCGGCGCGGAATCAGGCTGATAGGAAGCACTCTGCGAAGCCGGTCTTCAGAGATGAAATCGAAAATACTTGCAGGACTGGAGAAACAATTATGGCCTTCATTCTCGTCTGGAAAAATAAAAGTGCTTATCCATAGGACATTGCCGGTCACCAGCGCAGAGGAGGCACACGCAATTCTTCAGCGCCAGGAGAACCTTGGCAAAGTTGTGTTAAAGGTCAAATAAAGGGAATCATCATGAAAAAATCTTTCCTCAACCAGACAGCCCCGGTCATCACCAGCATCATGGCCGGACAGACGCCTGGAGAATTTATCGCCGAATGCAGGAACTCCGAGTTCGAAGGCGCGCAAGGGATCGCCATAGACCTTTCGGACTTGAAGCCGGAGTTCAGGAACCGTGAATCGCTGAAGAGCATCATCGACTCGGTCTCCCTGCCCTTCATGTTCTTCTTCTATCGAAACGACAAGTGGAACAAGTCCAGCGACGACGACCGCCAGATACTCCTGCTGGAAGCGGCCGACGCCGGCGCGTCAATCATCGACGTAATGGGAGACTTGTATGATCCTTCGCCCATGGAAATCACCCGCAGCCCTCAGGCAATTGACAAGCAGAAACATCTGATCGACAAGATCCACGCCAAAGGTGCTGACGTGGTAATCTCCTCTCATCTGCAGTGTTCACGGACGACAGAACAGGTGCTTGAGCATTTGCGTGAAGTCGAATCGCGCGGTCCGGACGTAGTGAAGATCGTGACAACCGTAGACACTCCGGAAGAGCTCGCCGAAGCCTTCCGCACCACGATGACCCTGAAGCGCGAGCTCAAAAAACCGTTCATCCATCTATGCAACGGCAAGTATAGCCGCCCCCACCGTTTCCTCGGCCCTGCCCTAGGCACCTCGATACTGTTCGCAGTATCTCATTACGAGCCGCGCTACGGAATGGCGCAGCCGACGATCCGGTCAATGAAGGAAGTTCTGGACAACCTCCACTGGAACATCAACGACGTTGTTTGAGAAAAAAACCGAGAGGGCCTGAAGAAATATCTGCTCGAGAACAGATCATCCAAAGACACAGTGCTGATCATGGGGCCCGCGCCCCTTGCTTTGACGAGTCTGACGCATTATCATGATATAAGGGATATTCCCCGGAGGCGCTTGCTTAATAGTCAAAGCACGCTAGAGTATTGCCCCTTTTCATAAAAAGCACTTCTTTTGTCGGGGTGTAGCGCAGTCTGGTTTAGCGCGTCTGCCTTGGGAGCAGAAGGTCGAGAGTTCGAATCTCTCCGCCCCGACCATTTTTCCTGTTTCAAGATGCCATATTTCACCTACATCATAAAAAGTGACACTTCCGGCAGATTCTATACTGGCTCTACCGACAATCTGGAAAGACGCATTGCCGAACATCAGCGCGGGAAGACTCCATCTACGAGAAACAGAGGTCCGTGGACCTTGGTTTACTCAAGGCCTTTTGCGACAAGAGGCGAGGCTGCAAGATGGGAGATGGATATCAAGAGGAAGAAGAATCCAGCAAGCATGCAAAGGATAATTGACAGTTCCAAGTAGCGCGCCCCGAGACCCGCCTGGGCGGCGTACTCGGGGAGGTCGAGAGTTCGAATCTCCCCGCCCCGACCATTCTTCGTTCCAGGCGCATAGCGTCCTGGAACTACGCATGGCACGGCCATTATGTAGCACAATTGCCCTAAAACTCTCGAATGACTCTTCAAAAGATCCTCCATTTCCTGCTTGACTATAGATCTGTTTATTTTATAATTCTGATAAACCGGAGTAGGTGTTATGAAAAATTCAATCATCATGCTTTTAAGTTTGACACTTGCATTCTCAATCGCCATCCCGCAGGCACTGTCGCAGGTTGCCGGTGGATACATGAAGGCTGAAACTGACGATCTTGAGGTCGCCAACGCTGCGAACTTCGCAATGAAGGCGGAGGAGGCGATACTCAGGAAGGACAACAAGGACGCGATGCTCTCATTGATTAAAATCCTCGAGGCGGGCAAACAGGTAGTCGCCGGAGTCAACTACAAGATGAAGCTCAAGGTGAACATCGACGGCAAGGAAAAGACCGCAGAAGTCATAGTCTGGAAGAAGCTTGACGGCAGCTACGAACTGACGTCATGGAAATACAAGAAAGAAGCAGTCAGCGAGAATTAAAGATTCTCGACAATGCGACAGTCTTGCATGTAAAAGGACGGCTCCCTGTTTTCAGTGCAAGGAGCGCATGGCAATACTACTTACCTGCGCAATAAACTATCCTATTTTTATATTTCTTGTTCAATCTGAGAATTTAACGCGGATTTCGCAGATTTCACCCCTAATACAAGGTCCAGATTTTCGTCTTTAGATATTGGATATATCAGTTAGTTGTTATAAGTTATCCAGTCCCTTCTGCACAGGAACACTAATTTACGGAGTGGCACATGTCCGACAATCTTCAGAATGAAAGCGATGTCGCGGCGATAAACCAGCTGCGAGACACCTACACCGACATCAAGTCGGAGATGGCGAAGGTCATCCACGGCCAGAACGACGTGATAGAAAAGATGATGATATGCATACTGTCGAGGGGCCATGCCCTCCTTATGGGCGTGCCGGGACTGGCGAAGACCCTGATGGTCCATTCGATGTCCGAGCTTATGTCGCTGAAGTTCAGCCGCATCCAGTTCACACCGGACCTCATGCCTTCCGACATCACCGGCACGGACATCCTGCAGGAGACGGACCAGCCCGGCAGGAGGGCGTTTGAATTCGTGAAGGGGCCGGTGTTCGCGAACATCGTGCTCGCCGACGAGATCAACAGGACTCCGCCGAAGACTCAGGCGGCGCTGCTCCAGGCGATGCAGGAGCACGAGGTGAGCGTTGTCGGAAAGACCTTCAAGCTTGACGAGCCGTTCTTCGTGCTTGCGACCCAGAACCCCATCGAGCAGGAAGGAACCTATCCCCTGCCCGAGGCGCAGCTCGACAGGTTCATGTTCTTCATAAAGGTGAAATATCCGACGAAGGACGAGGAACTGGCCATAGCGAAGACAACTACTGGTATTATGAAGACGGACCTCAACAAGATCATCGACGCTGAAAAGATACTCTTCTTCCAGAATCTCGTCAGGAGGGTGCCGGTGCCTGAGCACATCTACGAATATGTCGTACATCTCGTGAGGAGGACGCGTCCGGACTCGCAGGAATCGCCTGAATGGATCAAGCCTCTTGTCACATGGGGCGCGGGACCGCGCGCCGTGCAGTACCTGATCCTCGGAGCCAAGGCGCGTGCTGTGCTCCAGGGCAGCTATCTTGTGAGGCAGGAGGACATCGAGAGCGTCGCGAATGAAGTGCTGACCCACAGGATTCTCCTGAGCTTCCATGCGGAGACCGAAGGAGTGACAAGCGAAGACATCATAAAGCGGCTCACCAGTGAATCCGAAATTAATAAATGAGTACAGGGGCGAAAGCAGCCACGAGTTCCTGGATCCGCAGGTCCTCGCGAAGCTTTCGATGCTGAACGTCCATTCCCGCGGCCTTGTCGAAGGCAGCTTCACGGGGATGCACAAGAGCCCGCACCGGGGCTCAAGCGTGGAATTCGCTCAGTACCGCAAGTACGTCGCCGGCGACGACATCCGCAACGTGGACTGGAAAGTCTATGCGAAGACTGACAGGTTCTATATAAAGGAGTTCGATGCCGACACCAACCTGCGCTGCCATCTGGTGGTCGACTGCAGTTCATCGATGGGGTTCAAATGCAAGCATGGCAGCAAGCTCGACTACGCAAAACGCCTGGCTGCGACGCTCGCACAGCTCCTGATACAGCAGGGCGACGCGGTTGGCCTCCAATGTTTCGGCGAGACTGTCACGAAGGACATTCCGGCACGCGGGAGCCCTAAGCATCTCAGGAACATCTTCGAGATAATCGGCGAGTCTGCACCTGAAGGGAAGACCGACATTGTCGGTGTCCTGCACGACCTTGCTGAAAAGATCCGCAGGCGCGCTATGATAATTGTCTTCTCGGATTTCTTCACGGACATCGAGGAGCTGCTCGACTGCTTCCAGCATATGAGATACCGGAAGCATGACCTGGCGATATTCCACCTGATGGATCCGGAGGAGCTGAACTTCGAATTTGAGAGGTCGATCAGGTTTCTCGACATGGAATCCACCTTTTCCGTTGTCACCGAACCTGCGGTGATCAGGAACGACTATCTCAAGGAGCTGAACCATTTTCTAGACAGGATGATGCTGGGATGCAGCGAGTTCCATGTGGACTACCGCTTCACCAACATGTCACGCCCATATCCGGAAGTACTGACAGAGTTCCTGCTGTCGAGGCAGAGGAAATGACCAAAGGGAAGCAGCCATGACCTTTTTACAGCCTTTACTGCTATGGGGACTTCCTCTCTGCCTCATCCCCATACTCATCCATCTGATGAACAGGATAAGGTATAGGACTGTCAGTTGGGCTGCGATCATGTTCCTCATCAAGGCGAACCGGAGCTCCACAAGCATGGCGAGGCTGCGCCAGTTCCTGATACTCATGTTCAGGGTGCTGGCGATACTGGTGCTTATATTCGCGGTAGCCAGGCCGCTTGCGGGAGGATGGCTGGGATGGACATTTTCCGGGCCGCCCGAGACAGTCATCATAATCCTCGACCGTTCGGCAAGCATGGGGATGGAATACTCCACCAGGACTTCCCGGCTCAGCCAGGCGAAGTCGATCATCGCGGCGTGCAGGACTGCGTTGCCGTTGTCGCACAA
>CAZDNQ010000044.1:0-2819 GCA_964506605.1 uncultured Victivallis sp.
CGTTTGCCTGGTAACCCATAGCCGTGCCGTATGACGCGGCATTTGCCGTATATCCGACACCTGATCCATAGTCGGTGGCATTGGCTGAAACTCCTACCGCTACTCCGTTGTTGGTTACGGTGGCTGAATCGCCAACCGCCACGGTAGTTCCGCCGATTGGAAGCTGGACTGCACCCAGGAAAACCCATGAGGGAGTCGAGGTCGTGCTGGTATTATAATATAATCCCTGGGTTCCATCGGTCCTATATACCAGAAGCCCCTGTGCAGCGCCGCCGCGGAGATTTCCCGATCCGTCAAGCAGCCCTCCAGCGAGTCCGGCATCCGCAGTGGTCATCTGGGCTTCAGAAAGCCTGGGGATGAGAAGTCCTTTGCCATTGCCGGCGGCAGATGACTTGACATCGAGCATGGCATTCGAGTTCGGCAGTGAGCCGTCGTCGTTTATCGCCACGTTCTGGGCCTGGACGCACAGTCCCATGGATATTACTGCGGCTATCGCCGCTCCAGCCTGTATGAATTTGTTTTTCATGGTTGAATCTCCTGATTACTATATTCCATAATTTATTTATTGCGATATGTGCCGCGGAGGCCCGGGAAAATCTTTTCAGCTCCTCCATATCCGCCGATCTGGAGATATATGTCAAGTCCGTCCTCGGCCTTTATCCTGCTCCATATGTCCTTGTCATAGAGTGTCGCATGCCAGAAGTCCTTCCTTAAATCCAGGATCAGCGCCATGCCGGTGGATGCATCCCTGAACGAGTAAACCCCGTCAGCAAGAGTCCTGAACGAACCTGCAGGCACCAGTACGGAGAACGAATCGACGCACAGGGATACGCCCATGGACGCGGGATCGAACTTCACACCTGCAGGCATCGCGGCTATGCTGCTGGCGATCCATATGACATCCCTGCTGCGGAGCGAGCTGTTCATGACGCCGCTTGCCAGGTTGAAACTGCATTCATCAAGAGCATTCCCGGCGACATCAAGGCCGTTTGAATTGTCCTTGCCGGAATTGAAACTCCAGTGCTTGCGCTCCTTGAGGATCTGGTTGGCGCCGAAGTTCTTGTCATTGACCTTCAGAAGGATGTTCGTGCCGTCGAGGTTGTCGAATTTCGCGAAGGTGAATCCTCTTGCGGAGAAGTTCCAGTATCTTCCTTTCAGGTTGAGGGCCAGGCTGACCTTGCGGTCGTTGGAATAGTATTTCCACCCCCATCTGTAGGGGATGAATCTCCCGTTCGTCTCATTTATATCGAAACAGTTCCCTTCGACGATGACGGAGATGGTGTCGCTGGCAGGATCAACAACATCCAGGAGGAGCCCGGCCTTGAAGATGTTTATCCTGTCCGTGCCCATATTGATGTTGTTCGTCGAAATGTATACCCTGCCCAGATCGATGTTGTCCATTGAAAGCTTGACGAAATGCGCGACAACCTCGACGTTTCCGCGCGGCGTGACAAATGCCTGCTGGGAGTAGACATTGTCGATGTCCGCCAATCCGACCAGCTCCCAGTGGTCGAACACATATCCATAGTTGCATGTTGCGTTCACCGGCCTCGCGGTATTTATCCGGGCGCTGGACGTTCCGGGATTTTCCACCGTTCCCCCGTCCTTGGATGCCGCCGCGACAGACATGGTGAAATCCACGATGTCGGCATCAAGCTCGAAAACGGCCGTGAGGGCTGAGTCTCCACCTATGGTCGCGAATGTACTGGCCTGAAGCTGTTCCTGAATCTTGACATCCCCCTTCTTCTCCCATCCTGTGAACTTGTAGCCTGCTGCGGGGGTCGCAGCAATCGACAGCACGGAACCGAAATTGACGACGGAAGGACCGGCAGGAACAGTTGTTCCACCTGCCGCAGGAGAAGATTCCACCAGAAGGGATGATGTCACCTTGGTGCTTGCGAAGTTCGCAGTCAGCACGGCATCCCCCTGGAGCAGCACTGTCGTGGACGCGGCCTCAGGATCTGCAATGTAGGCGGAGGATGTGCTAGCCGTCCATCTGGTGAACACGTATCCGTCACCCGCGACCGCAGCTATGTCCAGGGTCTTTCCAGCCTTGTCGGTAACGATGATCGAGGAGCCGGATTCCTCCTCGGGATGCAGTTCGCTCCTGAAAGAGACCTTTCCCGCGTCAGAAGGATTCGCCTTGACATACAGCTTCACATCCAAGTCCAAAGGCACAAAATTGACGGTTATGTTCATGTCGCCGACAACACCGGTGACCGTGAGAGGATTGTCTGTGGAGATGAATTCCGCATCATCAGTCCATTTTAGGAAAGTATATCCAGGATCAGGTACTGCAGTGACCATGTCGCAGTCATCACCCTCCATAATCGTCTGGCTCAAATTTCCTGTAATGGTCCCTCCGGGTCCTGCGGAAAATGTGACCGTGTAGGTCGGGCGCAGTTCGAAGCTGGCAGTAAGCGCCATGTCCGCGGTGACATTCGCAACCGTCAGCGGATTGTCGGTCGAGTAGTCCACTCCACCCTTCGTCCATTTCACAAACCTGAATCCGGCATCAGGAACTGCAGTAACCGCGGTAGAACTGCTGCCCTCCCTTATGACCTGGTTTGCCGTGCCTGTAATCGTACCGCCGGCCCCGGCGGTGAATGTGACAGTATAGGTCGGAATCAGCTCGAAACTGGCAGCAAGCGCCATGTCGGACGTGACATTCTTGACTGTCAGCGGATTGTCGGTCGAATAGTCCGCATCTCCATTGGTCCACTTAACAAAACGGTATCCGTCGTCGGGAACTGCCGTGACCGCAGTAGAACTGCTGCCCTCCCTTATGACCTGGCTTGCCGTTCCTGTCAGTGTGCCTC
>CAZDNQ010000044.1:2919-16074 GCA_964506605.1 uncultured Victivallis sp.
TGCCTCCGGCTCCGGCGGTGAATGTGACTGTATAGGTCGGGATCAGCTCGAAACTAGCAGTAAGCGACATGTCGGACGTGACGTTCTTGACTGTCAGCGGATTGTCAGTCGAATAGTCAGCACCTCCCTTTGTCCACTTCACGAAACGGTAGCCGTCATCGGGCACAGCTGTAACCGCGGTAGAACTGCTGCCCTCCCTTATGACCTGGCTTGCCGTTCCTGTCAGTGTGCCTCCGGCCCCGGCGGTGAATGTGACTGTATAGGTCGGGATCAGCTCGAAACTGGCAACAAGCGCCATGTCGGACGTCACATTCTTGACTGTCAGCGGATTGTCAGTCGAATAGTCAGCACCTCCCTTGGTCCATTTCACAAAACGGTAGCCGTCATCAGGAACTGCCGTGACCGCGGTAGAACTGTTGCCCTCCCTTATTACCTGGCTTGTCGTTCCTGTAAGCGTGCCTCCGGCTCCGGCGGTGAATGTGACTGTATAGGTCGGGATCAGCTCGAAACTGGCAACAAGCGCCATGTCGGACGTCACATTCTTGACTGTCAGCGGATTGTCGGTCGAATAGTCAGCGCCTCCCTTGGTCCATTTCACGAAACGATATCCGTCGTCGGGAACTGCCGTGACCGCAGTAGAATTCTCGTTATAATTTATAATCTGGCTTTTAGAACCGGTAAGCGTTCCGCCGGTTCCGGCGGAAAACGTAACAGCATAGGTGATTATCTTGAAGTTTGCTGTGAAAGACAGATCTGAGGTGACATTGGTCACGGTAAGCGGATTTGCTGTCGAATAGGCTGCTGCGCCCTTTGTCCAGTTTACGAACTCGTATCCGGCAGATGGAACAGCCGAAACCGGCTTTGCATTCCCGTTTTTAATGACATACTGGTCTGTGGTCCCGGAAACAGTTCCGCCCGGACCTGGGGTGAACTCTACAGAGTAGTATATGTCGAAAATCCAGTTCGTAGTGTTGCCGGACCCGATGCATCCCATTCCGACCGTATTTATCTTGGTGGCATTGGTGTTGTATGAATCCTTGACATCCAGGAATGACAGGTTCCTGGTTCCGGAGGGGTTTATCTGCCATTGCTGGCCGTCGGTATTGCTTCTGAGCAGCAGCCTGTTGTCATCGGCGCCGCTCAAGGTGAGGGTTCCGGTGACGACTGTCTGGGCTGCGGCGCCTTCCTCGAATTTAAGGGTTGATTCCGAGGTCACCTGCTTGGTAAGGTCGTAGAACTCAGTCGAACCCGAAATGGCCTGGTCTCCGCCGTCCAGCACCACTTCGCCTGTTCCTGAAGTGTCGAAAACGGAATTTCCTGCGGCGTTGGTCCAGTCTCCTGAAACGTGTATCTTTCCGTTGTTTAAAACCGTCCCGTCTGTTCCACCGGAGGAGAGGTTGGAGAAATTCCCGGAAATGACAAGGTGTCCTCCGTTCCCGACCACTATGTTCGCCCCTGAGTTGACCATGTCGGCAAAAGTGGAAAAAGAAAAGAGAAGAAAAAGGACTTGGCAAAAAAACCTAATATTGCATTTTAATGTCATCATCAGGAACTGACACTTCTTTTAACCCCCATCTAAAAGTCCTATCCACCGTGGCATTCTATCATTTTACAGGGGTTTTACAAGACATATGTCTTTTTTTTAACAGGAAATATCCAGATATAACTACCTGTCATTCATAGATATTCGATGCAGGCCCGACACGGGCATACCTATTGCAGCGTCTCCAGATTTGCCTTGATGTTCCTGGAGAACGGGAAGAAGATCCTGCCTCTGAGAAGGATTTTCCTAGCCTCGTCCCTTCTTCCGGTGGCGATCAGATGTCCTGCCCAGGAGGTGACATTTCCAGATGAAAGAGGCCATCTCGCCTTTTCTGCAAGGATCCTTTCAACCTCTGGAATCATGTCCGGAGGGGCCGTTGCCTTTATCAGCTCGTACAGCATGTCATAGTCCGGATATATGAGATGCATCTGCCAGACATAAGGCCATGCCAGATCCTCGCGCCCGATGCATATCAGCCCGTAGAGGCGGAACAGTATTCCAGCGGCCTCAACCTGTCTCCGGTAGAAAGGGACTTCACCGAGCACAAGGATATCTTCTGAGATCTTCCTTGCATACCTGTCAATCCTCTTTTCATCAAACGAACAATCACGTATGATCCTACTGTTTCCTGGAACCGTCCTGGCCCACACCCCGCAGATATCATCCAAATACACAAGCTTCCATCCGGGATCCGCCATGAGGATCCTGAAGAAAGGCTCCTTGACACCTGTCGTCGAGACAATCACCGCATTGAAGCTGCGCAATTTCGAAATCTCCTTCCAGCCAGGACCGAGCTGGATTGCCGGTTCATATTCGTTCTTCCAGAATGACGCAGGAAACGCCTCCGGCCTGTTGTCGCAATACGCCCTCTCAGGGAAAAGCTGGTATTCAACGAGGCTTCCTATGTTGTAGTCGTTGAAAACCGGGCCTGAAAGACCTGACGACGACTGCAGCCTCCTCAGACCCCCGTATCGGGCATCGTCGTCGAGGCCGAAGGGCGTCGGGGAGATCGGAGATGGGAATATCCTGGAATATGAGCCTTCCACAACAGTCCATGAGAGCCACAGGCTGAATGCCAGGAGCGGAATGATCAGCAATGGAACAGCCCTTTTCACAGCCAGGCCGGAAAAGTTGAACCTTTCCGTCATCTCCCTGGCGGCGAACATGATCGCCGGAATGGCGCACAGCGCCAGCAGCGGAACGCTCCTGACCATCGTCCATGCGGCCGCAAGCGCCGCAAGGCAGATCGGGAAATCTGCGAACTTCGCAGGCATGGAAAACCCAGACCCTCTCCTGCAACCGGCGCAGAATGTCCAGATCCTGCATGCCAGCGCGGCAGCAAGGATGACCGACAGGATCGGAAGCGCGAAAAGCATCGGATTATACATTTCCCTGAAATAACCGGCAGGCGACATGTTCTCCGTTATCTGCAGCCCGTAGTTGGAGAAGATCATGAATGGATAGAAGAAACCCTTGATTCCGTAAGGTGTCGCCGATGAAGCCAGGATGGTGCCGGCAAACCAAAGACATTCCATGCGCAGGCGGGAGATGGTCCGTTCCTCGAGGATGCGCTCCAGGGCGAACGCACCGATCATCCCTATGCCGAAAATGAAATATATATGGAGGTTCGCCCACAGCAGCATTGAGAAGATCATGGCCGCCCTTGGGAACAGGGATTTCCTGCCTTTCCCTTCGAGCATCCTGACCCTTTCGAAGAGAAAGAGGAGAAGCGCAATGAAAAGGAATGTCGCCAGCTCAGGCCTTATGTGCGAGCGGAATCCGATGATGACTGCCGACAGGATCGCGCAGATCCATAACACCGCCGGCTGAAGGATTGCACCTCCCTTAGCACCGGGATCAGGCCGTATGACGGCGATGGCGAGTCCGAGGGCCAGCATGGACATAACCATTTTCAGCACTATCAGCCCGTTGATGCCTGCAGCAGAATGCACGAGGTACATGCACAGCTCTGAAAGCCAGTGGTGGTTGAGGAATGGAAAATCAGGGTATGTATATGTCAGCAGGTTTGTCTCTGGAACGCAGCCGGTCTCATAGATGATCTTTCCGATGACAAGATGCCTGCCAAGGTCCTCCGTAAAACTGATCCCGGGGGTCATTGAAAGCAGAATCATCAGAATCAGCGGGCATGCCACCGCAGCGAAACAGACCAGCCTGAATGTCCTGCCGTCAACGTTCATCTTTTCCCCTCGCCGCAATAAGGAAGGAAACAACGGCCATCGCCGCCAGCCCGGATACCGCCATGGCATATGCCAGGATCCTGTCGGCTGTCAGGGCAAACCTCGCCTCTGCACTGTAGCGGCCGGCTGGCACGGCATAGCTCATCAGCCCGTTTTCATCGGGCTCCGCCGGAATCTTCCTGCCACCTGGAACGTACAACGTCCAGCCCGGATAGTAATAATGCGACAGGACAAGCCTTGCTCCTGTCGCGGAAGCCACGTCAAGGGACCACTTCACAGCCCCTCTCCCGGTTACTACCGCCTTTGCGTCCCCTTCTCTGACCTCCACTGGCGATCTTGCTGGCGCCGCGGCATAGTTGCGGACCCATTTCGGCGTGTAGAACTCCTGGGGTATCCCGCTTTGGTACGCGATAATTTCACGGGTCGGACCGCCGATGCCCACCAGCTTGTCTTCTGCGCACCAGCCTCCGGCATGCCGGAATGCTGGAACAGTTATCAGAAGTATCAGCAGCGCGACGACAGAGGTCTTGAGACCGCTCCTCCATCGGCCGGCCTCAATAAATTCCTCGGCAACGAGTCCGCACAGGATGGAGATGCACAGGGACGCAACGGACAATGAACGCCATGGGAAATTGAAGGTGTGGGCGAAAGTGACAAGCTCCCAAAAACCATGGGAGAGCGGCAGTGCCGCCGCAACGGCTGCGATTGTCCAGAAATAGAAGAACATCGAACTGGATCTGCTTTCATCTCCGGCGCCGGATTTACCACGGAACCACAAGATTGGCGCAAGCACCAGGACCGCAAGAGCCCATAGGTTCAAACCGCGCATCTCGCACCGGATCGGACGGCCAAGATAGTCGACCGCCCCGGTATATCCCATATACTCTGAAGGCCATTTTTCAAAGAGCAGGGTTTTGAGCGAGATGTAATTATGGTAGTAGCTCTCCAGATTCACGTAGAAGAGCTCCATGCGGACATATCCCATTTCACGGAACGCCACATAGGTATATGGTGCTGACAGGAGGAGTCCGCACGCAAACGCAAGACAGCATAGGGCGAGTCCCTTGCCATCCTTCGTCCTGCAGTAGAGATATATGGCATATGCAAATCCCGCAGGGATGAAAAAGACTGCAATCTGCGGATGCCCGCACAACAGGAGAAGCCATGACACGCAGCCAGCCAGGAAAGGCAGCGTCAGTCCGGAGGACGGGGTGCGTCGGAAAAGGCTGCAGCAGAACCACATTATCCACGGCATGAACGCGCATGCCACCACCTCATAATATGCCCCCCTCAGATATATGTCGGCGAGGAAGTAGCTGGCCGACACATATGCCGCCGCCGCCAGCATAGCGTATTGCTTCCGCATGATGCTTCCTGCAAAGAAGTACATTCCGAAACCGGCGATGAAGACCATGAGGGCGACGGAGAGATTCAATCCCAGCGCGATGTTGCCGGTAAGGACATAGGGGATTTCGGCGAAATAGTGGAGGACCGGGGGACGGAACTGCAGCTGGGGATGTCCGTATCCATAGCGCATGTCCGGCGCCCATCTCGGAAAAATCACTCCTTCGGCAAGATTCAGATGGAACTGCTGCTGCGTCACGACATAGGCGTCCGCATCATGTCCGTCGAGAATGGTGCATCTGAAGAGCCCGTGCGCGCCTGCAAGGCATATCGCGCAGAGGAATATTATTCCAAGATTGTTTCTGATTGCTTTTCCCAAGATGTCACCTGTTTCAAAGTTGATGCCTCAATCAGAAAAATCAAACCGGCACGGACAGATTTGGAATCCCCATCCTGCGTGAACGCCGTGATCCTCCTTGATTTGTCGGGAACAATTCATATATTTGATGGAACCTTGAAAGGCCCCGGTTATGTTTTCAAAATACAGGCACCTCCTCATACCCGCTGCGATATTGGCATCGGCGCTGGCGCTGGTCGCAGCCGATCTGTCCGGATATTTCTCCCCGAAATCCGAAACTTCGGCGGGCATGGCTGCGCTCAACGCGGGAAACACGATCAAGGCCATAAGGAATTTCTCAAATGCCATCAAGTATTGCGAAACCGACATACATGCGCATTCCCTTCTGGGATCGGCATATCAGAACTACGGATGGAACGACGAGGCCCTGAAGGAATATTGGAACACCTGGCGGCTTGCCGAGCTCAACGCCTCCAACGCCATGCTCAACGCCGCCCGCATCCTTGCGCAGAGGAAGGATTATGAAGGCGCGTCCGAGGCCTACCGCAGATTCCTGCTGTTCAATCCGGAGTCTGCCCAGATCTGGCTTGAACTCGGAAAGATCAAGATGGCGATGGGAAGGCAGGACGAGGCCAAGGCCGCATTCAGCATGGCCCTGAAGTACGACACGGGAGCACAGCAAAAACCGGCGGCCCCGGAAAAATAAGGCCCGCTACAATGACGAAGCCTCCCTCCATTAAAATTCTCCTTGTCGGATTACTGATCTGCACCGCCGTCTTCATAGCCTACTCGAACAGCTTCCGGTGCCCTTTCATATTCGACGATGTAATACTGATCCAGGACTATTCCGGCAAAAGCCCGGCCGAAGTGATAAAGGCCGGACTGCGCCCGGTCTTCAACGCGGTATTCCTGCTGAACCAGAAGATCTCCGCGAGCTCGACATGGAGCTGGCATCTTGTCAACATATGCCTGCAGGCCTTGTCGTCTCTCGCCCTTTTCGGCCTTGTCCGGAGGACGCTCCTCCTCGGAACCTTTGGAGGACGGTTTGAAAGCTCCGCGTCCTGGATCTCAATGGTCTCAGCGCTGCTCTGGGCGGTCCACCCCATCAACACGCAGGCCGTAACCTACATCACGCAGAGAGGCGAAACGATGGTCTGCCTTTTCATGTTCCTGCTCCTCTACTGCATGGTCCGCGCGGAGACATCCGCCGCCAACAGGTTCCGCTGGCAGGCCATGGCGGTCATCTGCTGCTGCCTTGGACTTGGTTCGAAGGAGGCGATGATCTCAGCGCTGCCGGCCGCAGTCCTCTTCGACCGCTCCTATCTCTCAAGTTCGTTCAAGGAGATCTGGCGCAAGAACAAGTTCCTCTACATCGCATTGTCGTCGATCTACCTTTCCCCTGTAATACCCCTTCTCGCCAAAGGTGAGCTGCTTACAAATCTCCTTCATACAGGTGGCGTTGACAGATGGTCATATCTCCTGACGCAGACGGAAGTAGTGCTCCTCTATCTCGGCAACTCATTCTGTCCTCTATGGCTATGCTTCGACCATGACTGGCCTTTAAGGACCAGACTTGCCGAGGTCATTGCACCGGCAATCATCGTCTCAGGACTTCTCCTCCTGTCCATATTTGCCTGGTTCAGGTCTCCCAGGGCCGCATTCCCCGCCCTGTTCATCTTCATATGCCTGGCGCCGAGATCAAGCCTCGTCCCGCGTCCCGACGCCTGTGTCGACTACAGGTTCTGCATGCCGCTGGCGGCCGTGGCGGTGCTCACAGCCGCAGGGTTCTTCAGGCTGATGTCCCTGATCCAGGATAAATGTACGGGAGGGTCCAGAGGCGGATTGATAAAGATGGCCTGGTTCTCAGTACCGGTACTGGCGGTCATCACCCTTGTTTTGCTGACCTTCATGCAGAACCGTCTCTACGCAGATCCTTATCTAATATGGAAGGACACCGTGGAAAGGAGCCCGGAGAACAGCAGGGCCCTAAACTACCTGGGGATCGAACTGGTGAAGAAAAACAGGCTTGATGAGGCAAAGGATTGCTTCATCAGGTCCATTTCCATAAATCCGGATGTAACAGCCATGAACAACCTGGCAACGCTCCTGAAGCAGCAGGGGGAACTCGATGAGGCCATGTCGCTATACGGGAAACTGGCCGGGATATTGTCGGGACAGGTACATATGACCAAGCTCATGGCCAGGGACACCTATGCGCTAGTGCTTGCCAACATGGCTGAGATCGATCTCGCCTGCGGCCGCGGCGTGGAGGCCCGGGCGAAGATCGAAAGGGCCCTTGTCCTCACCCTGAAAAATCCCGACGTGGACATCATTGCAGGAAAATATTATCTCGCGCAAGGGGACAGGAAAAGGGCGTTGGAATGCTTTGCAGAAGCCAGTTCATGGTCTCTGGAACCATCCTCCACAGGGCTGGAGGCCGCACTTGTCCTGATAGATGCAAACTGCATGGAGGAGGCTTTGGCGATCCTGCATCCCATCCTCGTTGAGAATCCCTCGAACCCCATCCTCAACTACTATGCCGGGCTTGCCTCGCTCAATTCCGGACGTCCCGGGGATGCAAGGAAGTACCTGATTAAGGCGCTCAATCTTGATCCTTCAATGCCGATGCCGCTGGTCGAACTGGGGATACTGGCGGCTGGCGAAGGGAATATGAAGGAGGCGGAATCACTTTTCAGAAAGGCCCTGGTCCTGGTTCCGGAATATCCTGAAGCCAGATACAACCTCGGAATGCTCCTGAAAAGCACATCCAGGCCGGAGGAGGCCCTGGATGAGTTCATAATGTGTGGAAAACTGAGGCCGGACAACCAGATGATCCTCGGCCAGATAGAGGAATGCAGGAGAATCATCTCCGGCAAAGCGGGCTCTGATGAACCGGACCGCAAAGGCAATTGAATCCTCCCCCAATTTACTTTTCCGCACAATATGCTAGATTTTAAGACGTTATACCTTAATCCAACAGATCGGGGGATTATCATGTCTTTAAAATCAGTTTTTGCCTTCATTGCCTTATCATCTCTGATGTTGTCCTCTTTCCATGCCTATTCCCAGGAGCCGAAAGCTCCGGCGGACAAGGGCAGCTTCCATCTCTTCATCATGATGGGGGAGGCGAACATGGCGAACTCAGGCACTCCGGTCGTGCAGGACTACCAGAAGCCAGATCCGAACGTGCTGGTCCTCGGAAGCAATCTCAGATGGAGCAATTCCGTAGTCAACTTCGGCGCCGGAATGGGTCCGGGACAGGTCTTCGCGAAGCATTACGTCGAACTTCATCCGGGAGTGACCGTCGGCATCATCCAGTGCGCAAAGCCTCTCAGGAGCATAAAGGACTTCTCCAAGGAGCTGACAGAACGCGACGCTCTTTATGCGAACACCCTTGAGAAGATAAAATTCGCCGTAATGTACGGAACGTTCAAGGCGGTCCTGTGGCACCAGGGGGAAAGCGACATCGCCGATACCGCCTACCTCGACAAATTGAAATCCGTGGCAAAGGACATCCGGTCCGACGTCGGCGATCCAAACCTCCCATTCCTCATCGGCGAGATTGGGCGCTTCGGCGGCGCTCCGGCAACAAAGTTCAATGAACTCCTTGCGGGTGCAAAAGCCGCCATACCAGGATCCGCGATCGTAAGTTCCGAAGGTCTCCTGGATTTCGGCGACAAGCTGAACTTCTCCGGATTCTCGGTCGAAGTGCTGGGTTCCCGGTACCTGATGGAATATCTGAAGATGAAGGAGCCGGAACTCGCAAAGACATTCAAACCAACGCTTGACGACATCACCAAGAAGATGCTTGCGAAAGACGCGGAATGGCAGACCATCCTGAACCCTTCATTCTCAGAAGGCGAGTCCAGGGCTCTGGGCTGGGACAGCAAATGGGTGTCCAAGGGCAACTTGGAAGTGACCAGGGACGTGAAGATATTCGCATCCTCCCCCGCAGCCCTCAGGATTGAATCGACGAGCGGACCGGTTTCCGGCTCCATCTCCCAGCCTCTGCGCAATGTAGCCGGCAGGAAGATCAAGCTCTCATGCAAGGTGATGAACGCCGGCTTCTCCGGATGCATCATCTCCCTGAACGGCCTTGACAGCTCCTCCAAGCAGGTCTTCCAGAAGAATCTGATCAACGCGAAGGAGGCTGAAGAGTGGAACGTTTATTCCGTGGAGACTCTCGTGCCTGCGAACTCGACCAACACCAGGCTTCTTATCAATCTCACAGGCGAAGGCAGCATCTGGTTCGACGATTTTTCCATCGAGAAGGAAGTGCTGCAGGCGGATTCCACGCTCGCCGCCGTCAATGCGGTGAGCGCTGCAAAAGAAGTTGTCCAGACAGCCGCCGCAGACAACGTCAAGACAGATGAGAAATATGACAAGCCCATGGAATGGAACGGGATATGGACCTCCAAAGGGAGCTTGAAGGTCGCCAAGGACGCGCAGATATTCAAGTCCCCGCCCGCATCCCTCAGGATTGATTCCGACAACGGTCCCGTCGACGGCAGCGTCAGCCAGGAGCTGAAGGGAGTCGCCGGCAAGAAGGTCCGTGTCAAGGGATGGGTGAAGTTCAAGGGCTACAAAAAGTGCTCTATTGGGATCGGCTCTTTCGACGCCAACTGGAAACTCCTGAAATGGGGGAGCCTCTTCTACAAGGAAGGAGTCGACGACTTCGACTGGGCGTTCTTCGACAAGACCGTGGAAATCTCAGGAAACGCCGAAAAGGTCAACCTCTCACTCGGGATCACCGGCGAAGGCAGCGCCTGGTTCGACGACATCGAGGTCAGCCTGCCGAAGTCGGAAAGCTCCCCTGCGAAAAAATAACCATGGCGGAATTGCAGGATTTGATTGCAGTGTACCGGTTTCCTTCCGGCGCAATGGAAGAATTTCGTTTCAAAAACAATGGGGCGGTAATACATGCCTGAATCCGTACGGCGGTTTTTCGACAATCCCGTATATCGATTCCTCTATTCGCGCAGCTATGTCAGGAACGAGCTGAGGGGCTGGGCGGCGATACCTGTCGGCTTTCTCATCCTGCTGATGGGCGTGTACCAGATCTACAACTACGTGTTCACCTCGTATGTCTCCATGGGGACGCTGGTTTTCCTCTTGCTGTCAGCCATCTATATCGGCGCCTGCTGCGTATACGGCCTGATGGGCGCATTCATGGATCCTGTGATCAACTCCACGAAGTTCCAGGTCGCCGACCAGGTCATAATGACCGGAATCTCGCCGTCGACATGGCTTGCAGGGCATCTGCTCTTCTGCATCGTCTCCTGGCTTTTCATCACCGGCCTTCTGCTGCCGTACATGTGCCTGTGCTGGCTTCTAGGAGACGTATCGCTGCTGCTGCCGTTCCAAATATCCCTGATAGGGCTGGTATTCCTGGTGACCCTCCGCCTTTGCACACTTCTATGCTTCAGGGCTCCGGTCCAGGGATTTTTCTCAATGCTCTTCCTCGCCTTCTCCATTATCTTCAGCTTCATGACGCTAAGTCTTTTCATCAATGAAAGGAACTTAGGTCCGTCCATCAACCAACAGGTCATGCTATACATGTCCATGTCGAGTCCAATTCCTCTGGCGTCAAAGCTGATCTCGGCATGTCCAAACGACCTGTTCGCCAGGATATTGCAAATGCATCTCAACCGTTTCGGCACGGACATCCTGGTTTTGGCGGTATTTCTGGGAACTCATCTCCTGATCTGGGCATATGCCTGCACTGGAATCATAGCCGGATTCCCGAGAACCCGTTTTGACATGCCGAAAGGCGCAGTTCCCGGAAAGCCAAAGACTGCAAACCCCCTTGCAGATCCGAACTCCGTCAACTCACAGCGCAGCCTGAACCTGTCCGAACTGAAGATATTCTTCCAGCAGAACACTTTTTCAAGCCGATACCCCCGCTTTGAATTCGTCTTTTCGCTGATGACATCCCTGCTGCTCTGCGCCATAGTGGCCCTTATCACATGCGCAGCGGCCGGGACAGGCGAGACATCGTTGCAGTTTATTCCATTTTATTTCCTTCTTCTGATATTCCTGCTTTCTTTCACATCATGCTTTTCCAAGTCTTCTGTTCTAAGGCAGAAAAGACCGTCAGCCTTACTTCTTCCGACATACTTCACCTGGTCGCTTCCAATGGCTGCGACGATAGCTGGCACGTTCTACCTCCATGTCTGTTTCCCTGCCGCTCCGATGCTCCAGCATTCTTCAATGGTTGTCCTTGCTATATTCGCAAGTTTTTCATTTTCGCTGTTCTCATCAATAAACAACAGAAGCTATGCCGCCGCATGCATCGCCAATCTCGGGTGCTATGCATTCCTGGTTCTTGCGAATTTCGCAGCCGCCATAGCCGGCATCCTGATATTCTTCGGATGGGAAACCCTCTGGAGCCTGAGATGGCAGGAAGGGCAGATAATGGATGAACTAATCAACACTCCGTCCCATTCCACAGATCTGACCCTGGTGATGCCTGTGATCGCAATCGCCGTCGCGGCCACTTCAATTGCCATAGCGGCAGCCTGCCTTGTACAGTCATGCGTCAGGGCACGGAAGGAGGGCCTGTTTAAATGAGATTCTCGGTAAGGCATATCATCCTTTCACTCCTGTTCAGCCTGCTTCCATTTGCAGCCATGGCATCTGAGAAGGAGGAGTTCCTCGGAATTGTCTTCTATGAGGACTATATAGGACGGTACGGCCTTATCGCACAGGCCGGAGAAGACTCCATCGAAGGAAGGTTTGAAATAAGGAGAAGCTCATCCAAGCTGTCAGAACTTGAGCAGGAGCAGAACGGTTTCAAAGACATAGTATGGGAGTCAGAGCTGAAGGTCGCCCCCCATCAGAGCAGGACAATCATCGTCCCAAGGTCGGCAAACCTGCCGAAGGAGACAAATTCCTGGTATTTCTTCTTTGTCAATAGAAAAGACGGCAGGGAGATCCAAATTCCCTCCGAAGCGGTACGCTACTTCTTCGTCACCGGGAAAAACACAGGACTGGAAAGATATGAAACCCGTAATGAAAAGAAGGCTATCTCCTTCTACGGTCCGTTCTCCGCCCTGCCTGACATTCTGAACGACAACTATTTCAGGATGCTTGTGATTGGAACCAGTCAACTCCAGGAACTCTCTGGAAAGGAGATGGAAATCCTCTCCAGATATGTGGCTTCCGGAAACTCCCTTGCAATCACAGACAACCTGCTTTCGGAAGAATCCCCCGGCGCGCGGACCTCTGGATTCATTCCCCTCAAGTTCGGAAAAAAGGACAGGAACATGCCAGCCGCAGTCGCCGAAGCGCTTGCAGGCGGCGAGATCCAGCCTGGAAAACTGCCGGCATGCAGGGATTTCTCACATATCGAGAACGGCGTCGAAGTCACGGCCAGGCTCCCTTTCTACACAGCACAGTATGGCAGCGGGAATGTGACCTACTTCTCCTTCGACATCAATGAATTTCCGGACAGTCTATTCCTTCTGGACAATCTGATCGGCCTGAGGAATATTTCCAGCAGGGTGGATGTCCGCATCATGAAAGACCTTGTCCAGCCTTCAAAAACGATGAAGGGGAAGAGCGTCTGGTCAATCCTCTTCACATACGTCGAGAATCCCCTCATGCTAGCGATAATCCTGCTCGTGCTACTGCAGTTCTCGCTGAACCTCTATTTCTTCCTGAGCGCCAGACGCGGAAACCTGCCGCACCGCGGATATCTTCCACGGCTGCTG